>JAQVWW010000014.1 GCA_028709505.1 Eubacteriales bacterium | reverse complement strand
CACGCGGATGCCGTCGCGGTCCGATTCGTCGCGGATATCCGAGATGCCCTCGACGCTCTTTTCGTGCACCAGGTCGGCAATCTTCTCCACCAGCTTGGCCTTGTTTACCTGATACGGCAGCTCGGTACAATGATACGGCCCCGGCCGTTGCCCCTTTCCTCAATCTCGGCCACGGCGCGCATGATGACGCGGCCCCGGCCGGTCTTATAGGCGCGCAAAATGCCGCTGCGACCCATGATCTGGGCGCTGGTGGGAAAGTCCGGCCCGGGGATGTGCTCCATCAGTTCCTCTACGGTGATATCGGGGTTGTCCATCATGGCGATGGTGCCTTTGATGATCTCGCGCAGATTGTGCGGCGGTATGTTGGTGGCCATGCCCACGGCGATGCCGCTGGAACCGTTGACCAGCAGGTTCGGGTAGCGTGCCGGCAGTACTTCGGGCTGCATCAGCGATTCGTCGAAGTTCGGGTAGAAGTCCACCGTCTCTTTTTCGATATCGCGCAGCATCTCCATTGAAATACCGGCCAGCCTGGCCTCGGTATAACGCATGGCGGCGGCGCCGTCGCCGTCCACCGATCCGTAGTTGCCGTGGCCGTCCACCAGCAGGTAGCGGGTGGAAAAATCCTGGGCCATGCGCACCATCGTATCGTACACGGCCGTATCGCCGTGCGGGTGATATTTGCCCAGCACGTCGCCGACGATACGCACCGACTTACGATAGGGCTTATCCGGCGTAACGCCCAGCTCGTTCATCGCGTACAGGATGCGCCGGTGCACCGGCTTTAGGCCGTCGCGCACGTCGGGCAGCGCCCGGCTCATGATGGTGGCCATGGCGTAGGAGATAAACGATTTTTTCATCTCCTCTTCCAGGTCGATGGGAACCAGCGTTTGTTTGTCTAAATTATATTGCATCGTTGCTACCTCACACGTCCAGATTGGCCACCAGCTTGGCGTTTTCCTCGATGAACTCGCGGCGGGGCTCCACGGCGTCGCCCATAAGCACCGAGAAGATTTCGTCGGCGGCCAGCGCGTCGCTCATCGAAACGCGCAGCATAACGCGGGTCTCGGGGTTCATCGTCGTGTCCCAGAGCTGATCGGCGTTCATCTCGCCCAGGCCTTTGTAGCGCTGAATGTTGGTGCCGTCTCGACCCAGCTGCGTCAGTATCTTATCCAGCTGCGCGTCGGAGTAGCAGTAGGTGTCCTTGCCCCTCTTGCTCACCTTATACAGCGGCGGCTGGGCGATATACACATAGCCCTGCTCCACCAGCGGCCGCATAAAGCGGTAGAAGAACGTCAAAAGCAAGATGCGGATGTGGCTGCCGTCCACGTCGGCGTCGGTCATGCACACAATGCGGTGGTATCGAAGCTTGGACACGTCGCATTGTTCGTGTACGCCGCAGCCAAAGGCCGTAATCATCGCGCGGATTTCTTCGTTGGACATGGCGCGGTCCAGCCGCGTTTTCTCCACGTTGAGTATCTTGCCGCGCAGCGGCAGAATGGCCTGGAACCTGCGGTCGCGGCCCATCTTTGCCGATCCGCCAGCCGAGTCGCCCTCGACCAGATAGATTTCGCACAGGCTGGGGTCTTTTTCCGAACAGTCGGCCAGCTTGCCGGGCAGCGCCGCGCTCTCCAGCACGCTCTTGCGCCGCGTCTGCTCGCGGGCGTGACGGGCAGCCTCGCGGGCCATCGACGCCGAAATGCACTTGCCTACGATGGCGCGGGCGTCCTGTGGGTTCTCTTCCAGATACGTGCTTAAGTTTTCGCTGACCATGTTATCCACGGCGGCGCGGATGTAGCTGGTGCCCAGCTTGGCCTTGGTCTGGCCCTCAAACTGCGGGTCGGGCAGGCGTACCGATATGATGGCCGTCAGCCCTTCGCGCACGTCCTCGCCCTGCAGGTTCTCGTCCTTCTCTTTGAGCAGGCCGTGGCTGCGGGCATAGGCGTTGATGCTGCGCGTGATGGCGCTGCGAAAGCCGGCCACGTGCGTGCCGCCTTCGGGGTTGGAAATGTTGTTGGTAAATGCGTATACCGCCTCGGCGTAGCCGTCGGTATACTGCATGGCCACCTCCACCTCGGCATCGTCACGCCGGCCGATGATATGGATGGGCTGTTCGGTCAGCGCGTGCTTGGTACGGTTTAAGTACTGCACAAAGTGGCTGACGCCGCCTTCGTAGAAGAATTCGCGCTTGGCTTCGCGGCCGGCGCGTTTGTCCTCCAATATAATGCGGATGCCGCTGTTTAAAAACGCCATCTCACGCAGGCGGTTCTTCAGCGTGTTAAACTCAAAGTCCAGTGTTTCAAAGATGGTATCGTTGGGCATAAAGGTAATGCTGGTGCCGGTGCTTTGGGTCTCGCCAATCACCTTTAAATCAAAGCAGGGTTTGCCGATCTCATAGCGCTGAAAAAATATCTTGCCCCGCTGGCGGACGGTAACCTCCAGCCACGCGGCCAGCGCGTTTACCACGCTCATGCCCACGCCGTGCAGGCCGCCGGACACTTTGTATCCGCCGCCGCCGAACTTGCCGCCGGCGTGCAGCACCGTCATGCACACCTCCACCGCCGGACGCTTCTCCTTAGGGTGCATGTCGGTGGGGATGCCGCGGCCGTTGTCGGCCACGCTCAGCGTGCCGTCGGCGTTTATTGTGATGGTAATGGTATCGCAGTAGCCCTGCATGGCCTCGTCGATGGAGTTGTCCACCAGCTCGTACACCAGGTGGTGCAGCCCGCGCGCATCGGTGGAACCGATGTACATGCCCGGGCGCTTACGCACGGCGTCCAGCCCTTCCAGCACTTCTATCTGCGAGGCGTCGTACGTGTTTGTATTATGATTTTCATCCATATTGATACTCCCAAAAATTTGCTTGCGGCCTATTTGGCAAAGCCGTGTATCACGGCGGCGCCGGCCAGGCGCAGCCGTAGTGTGGCGGCCGAAATGGACGTCAGTATGACGCGCCGGGCACCGCGCGCGTCATCCAGCAGCACCATGGCTTTGGGCGGTGCGTCGTCCACGCGCTCCAGGCGCTTCTCCTCGGCGGCGCGCCGCAGGATGTCCCGCGCCTCGCGGGTGCCGGCGATGTTGGTCCAGTCAAACACGCCGATGACCCGTCTGCTGTTGACCGCCCAAGATCCGCCCAGATGCAGCAGCATAGTTGCCTTCCTTCCACCAAAAAACCCCGCCGCGCTGGCTTTCACTAGGCGGCGGATTTTCCCGGCTCCTTTATTATTATTATATATTATATTATATAATATAATAAGCAAATTTGCAAATTTCGCCACCCAGCGTATGGGGCCGTCGTCAGGTAAATTCTTCCTTACCAGTATGGCCAAATATGCCGCCGGGCAAAACAGCCCGGCGCTATTTTCTGTGCAAAAACCCGCTCAGCTTTGCGACCAGCTCGCGCATCAGCCCCATGAAATAGCCAAACTCCGGCGTGCGGAAAAAGAGCAGCGCAAACAGCGCGTTGGGCACCGCCAGGCAAAGGATAAGCTTGACGGCAAACGCCGCCACGGCGCTGCCCAGCGTAACCTGCGCCGCCAGCAAATACGTCATCGCGCTGGCCGCCGCCGCCGCCGCCAGGTATTGCGCGTAGCGCAGCCAGTAGCCGCCCATCGGCGCCTTGAGCACCAGCCGATGCACGACCAGCGGCTGCACCCAGAAGGGCACCGCCAGCGTGCTGATGGCCGTGCCGATGAAGATACCGATGACGCCCATGCGGTTGACCAGCACGATGGACGCCACCAGATTGATGGCGCTCTCGACCAGCGGCATGTACCGATCCGGCGCAAACATGCCGGCGGCCGACTTGACCACCGCCGAGCATTCGCGCATGCCACCTAGGTAGAAGTTGATTACCAGCACCGTTACGATGGCGGCGCTCATCACCATATCCTCGCCCATCCACAGCGCCACCAGCGGCGTCAGCAGCGTCAGCAGCCCCGCCGACGCAAAGCCGTATATCCAAAAATCCAGGAACATCAGGTTGCGGTATGTATCCAGCACCCGCTGCCGGTCGCCGGCGGCGATGAGGTTGCCCACGCTGGCGGTGACGCCGGCGAATATCTGGCGCAGGATATCGCGCAGCACAGCGGTGACATAGGCGTAGTTGGAGTACAGGCCGCCTACGACGTTGCCTTTTACGACGTTTAAAATGATGTTATCGGTGCTGTTGACGCAGATGCCGCCGATATCGTGCAGAAACACGGCCCGCGTGCGGGCAAAGAGCGCCTTACGCTCGCCGGCGGGCAGCGCCGGCACGTCCTTTTGGCGAATGTACGGATACAGCGTGTCGGCCCGGCGCGACAGCAGCACGTTTTGTATCACGATGCTCAGCGTGTTGACCAGCGCGTAGAGAAAAAAGCTGCGCGTGATCAGCAGCACCGCTATCTGCGCCAGGTTCAGCAGCACCGTGGCGGTGCCGCGGATAAAGCCCACCACGTAGCCGCGCTGGTCGGCGTTGATGACGTTGGCCTTGTAGACGTACAGATAGCTGATGACGGCGTTGGCCACAAACAGCAAAAATACCAGCCGCGCCTGCAGCATGTTGACGTCGTCGTCCAAAAACAGCGGCAAAAACGGCAGCATGGCCAGCCCCAGCGCCGCCACCACCGCGGCAATGCGCCGGTACAGCGTGCGGTACAGGCCCAGCAGCGCCGCCACCTTTTGCGTGTCGTTATCGGCCAGCGGCGCGTACAGGCTAAAAAGAATGGCGGTGCCGATGCCCAGCTCGGTTAAGCTAAAGACGTTGATGATCTGCGTGAATACCTGGTTGACGCCCAAATACTGCACGCCCAGCGTATCTAAGAACACGCGCCGGGCCACAAACCCCACCAGCACTTTGAGCACGTGGAACAGCAGGTTGGTGCCCACGTTCAGCGCCGAATATTGCGCGCGGCCCAGCCGGCCCCGGTTATTGTCTGCCATCGGTTACCTCCCTGCCTTAAGCGCCGCGGCCAGCCGCGCCGCGCCGCCGTACAAAAAGGGCAGCCATTTCATCAAAAACAGCTTCACGGCGTCATTGGCTGCAAAATACCCTCTAAGGCCGGCGTGATACTGCCGCCGAACAATGTCCAGGCATTGCGCGTACGGCGCTGCAAAGGCCGAAATAACGCCGTTACGGGCAATCTCGTGCGCGATGCTGCCGGCGCAGCGCACCAGTTTGGCCTGGGCGGCGGCGGTATGCTGCGGATAGCGGCGGCGCACGTCGTCGGCAATCTGTTGGCTAAAGTACACGGCGTCCATCTTGGCCAGGTTAAAGCCGCCGTGCTGGATGCTGCCCGGCGTCTCGACATAACAATACTTGGGCTGGTTGTCGAACACGACGCTGTGCGCCCGCTGGAATATGCGGTACTGCAGCTCCACATCCTCATAGATGCGGCCGGGCACAAAGCGCAGGCCGTCGAACAGCGCCGCGCGGTACAGCTTGTTCCAGAAGTAGTCTTTAAACCACCGGTTCTCCAGCAGCGCGCCCATCGCCGCATCGGCGTCCATCACGCGGCGCATAGGCTGCGCGGCGGCGCCCATCTTGCCGGCGGCGTCCACCTCGCAGTAGCCGCAGATGGAGATATCCGCCTGCTCGGCAAGCAGGTTATCCAGCAAAAACGCGATAAAATCAGGCTGCACAAAATCGTCGCTGTCCACAAAAGCCCGGTATTGGCCGGTGGCGCGGTCAAGCCCCGCATTGCGGGCGGCGCCGGGGCCGCCGTTTGGCTGATGCAGTGCGCAAAAGCGCGCATCGCCGGCCTGGTACTCGTCGCAGATGGCGCCGCTTTCGTCGCGCGATCCGTCGTTGATCAGCAGGATCTCCAGATTGGAATGGGTCTGGGCGCACAGCGAGTCCAGGCACCGGCGCAGCGTGGCCTGGGCGTTGTATACCGGCACAATGATGCTGACCAATGGTTGCGTCGTCATCCCAATATCCTCGCTGCGCGGCGTCTGACGGCGCCGGCTGCCGCGTGAACGCTCAGCGGCCGGCGGTGGCCGCCGATGCCGGCATAATAGACGCTATAGCCCAGATAGACCCAGAACACCGTCGTCACCATGCCCAGCGAATGGTAGAACGACGACTCAAATAGGTTGTTGACGGCCACGCTGACGCCGGCCGCCATCAACAGATAAAACACCGCGTTACCCGGCCCGCCGCGCCCCAGGCGGCGTTTGAGCGCCGCCCCCCATACGGCGGCCACGCACGCGCCCAGCACCAGCAGCAGCCCAAAACCCACCAGCCCGTCGGCCACCGCCGTCTGCAAATAGCCGTTATGCAGGTGCGCGCGGGGGTCGGTGCTGCGCTGGGAAACAGACGCGTCGTACACGTTGGCCTGCCCCACGCCCAGCAGCGGGTTGTCCTTTAGAATTTCAACGCCTATCCCCCACAGATAGAACCGCCCCGACGAAAGCTCCAACCGAGACAGCACATCGCCGTTCATCTGCCACTCATTCTCGCGGCCGATAACGTTGGGCTGCGCCGGATCCACCTGGCCGTCGCCCTGGCCATTACCCTGACCGGACAGGCTGCGCAGCCATTCGTCCACCGAAGAGGCGCTGGCCCAGCGGCTGACAGCGGGGTAGCCGGCCTGCACCGCCATGCCGGCGCCGTACAGCGCGCCTGCGGCCACTACCGTCGCCATCGCGGCGGCCAGGATGCGCAGTCCCCGGCGTTTGCCGCCTTTGTTCGGCGCGTCGGCCGCCAAAAAAAACGTCGCGCCGCCGCCAAAAGCCATCAGCGCCAGTAAGCAGCTGCGCGAATCGCTCAGCGCCATCGCAACAAAGCCCAGCGCCATCGGCACGATGTACCACAGCCGCATCCGGCGCTTTTCGCACAGCGCCGCCGCCACCGCCGCCGCCATGATGGTCAGCCAGCTTACCTGCCCCAGGCCGTTGGCGTTGGAGCACCAGCCCCACAGCCGGTTCTCGTGGCTTACCATGCCCTGATAAGCGCCCAGCACCGGCTGATTGATTCCAAAGAGCCCTTTGCCCAGCGATACGATAACAACCCACAGCCCCACCGCCAGCGCCACGTGGCTAAAGGTGCGTATCTCCCGGCGCACGTCGGCCTCGTCCCGGCGGCTGTCCACGGTAAAAAATACGGCGAACAGCACGGCATTGCACGCCCAGGACGCCGTGTTGGCCGTCACGTTGGCGTGGAGCGCCACCGTCAGCGCGCCAAAAATAAGCGCCGCCAGCCAGACGAGCGACGCCGTAGCGCGTGTCCATACGCGATCGCCCAGCGTGTCGCGCAGTATCAGCAGCGCCCCCCACAGCAGGAAAACTTTATTGGTCACTTCGGTGAGCGCCGTTCCGTAGGGCGTGGCGGCAAACATGCCCACGGCCACCGCCGCGTATTTAAGCCAGCGGGGCTGGGCAAGCCTGTGCCACAACGTTACGTTTTGGTTCATGGTTTTTTCTCCCCTAAAATCTGTGCAAACAGCCGTACATAGGCCCGGGCGTTGTGCGCCCACGTCATCTGCGCGGCGTCGCAGCGGGCCTGGGCCGATAGTTCGCGCCGATAGGCGTCGTCACGCAGCAGCCTGGCCACCGCCGCGCCCAGCGCCGGCTCGTCGTCGGGCGGAACGAGTATGCCGTTCTCGCCCGGACGGATGACGCCGTCGATACCCTCGCCGCGCACGCCCACCGGCACGCAGCCGTTGGCCATGGCCTCGACGTACACGATGCCAAAGCCCTCGCGCACGCTGGGCAGCGCGAACACCAGGCTGCCCGCCATGCGCCGCTGCAACTCTTTGTTATCCAAATATCCGGTAAACGTCACGCGGTGCGCGATGCCCAACCGCGCCGCCAGCGCCTGCAGGGCCGGCAGCTGTTGGCCGCGCCCGGCGATGGTCAGGTCCTGCCCGGGAAAGTCCTCACAGATGGCGGCATAGGCGCGCAGCAGCAGATCCGCCCGCTTCTGCGCGATGAGATTGCCGGCAAACAGGACGCCCCGGCGCACATCCGGCGGCGTGATGCCCGCCGGCGCGTAGCCGTTGTGGATGACCACCGTCTGTTCGGCGGGCAGCCAGCTATCCAGCACGTCCTTGAGCTTTTGGCTGACCGCCACCACACGGTCCACGTCGCGGCAGGCCTCCAGCAAATAACGCTTGGGGCGGGGCAGAAAATATTTCAGGCAGTCGGTGCCGTGCGTCGTCACCACCGCCGAAATGCCCAGCCTGTTTTTCAGCAGGCTGGCGGCGTAGCCCTCGCGCTCCAGCATGTGGGCGTGCAACATGTCAAAGGGCTGTTGCGCGTGCAGCCTTCTGACAAGGCCCAGCACGGCGCGATACATCAGGTATCCGTTTACCTGCTGGGATACGCCGCCCGATAACGAAAGCATCCTGGGATAATAGACGGGTATGCCGTCAAAGAACCGGCAGCCGGTAAATTGGGCATACAGCGCCCGGCGCTTTTGCCACCGGCGGCCCGGCGGCAGATAAGGCACCGGCGCTATCTCCACCACGTCGTGCCCCAGCGCGCGGTAAGCGCGGGCCTGGGCGTGCACGTAAGAAGCGCTGGGCGTGTCGTCGTTTTGAAAATGGGCCAGCACGGCGATACGCATGTCAGCCCTCCGCGCGGTAAAGCGCCGCGTACGCACCGGCGATGCGCGCCCAGTCGAACCGGCGGGACGCCTCGTTGGCCCGCCGGGACAGCGCCGCGAAATCCTGCCGGCACAGCAGTATCTTCTGTGCGATGTCCGCCGGGTCAAGGGGATCCACCGGATAGCCCACCTGCCCCGGCGGGAACTGCCCGTCGAAGCCCTGCCCGGCGCTGTAGAGCACCGGCACGCCCTGGCTGAGCGCCTCGGCGTACACCAGGCCGAATGTCTCGCGCAGCGACGGCATGACAAACGCCTGGTTCTGCCGGTAAAGGCCGATAAGCGTCTCTTTGTTCACGCTGCCGGCCAGCCGTACGTATTCCCGCGCGCGCAATTGGCGCGCAATCCCGTCGTCCCTGACCGCGCCGGCCACGGTAAAGCACACGTCACGCCCCCGGCCGCGCAGCAAATCCAGCGCCCGCAGCGTGGCGGTCACATTTTTGTTGCGGTCTATTACGCCGGCGTACAGCACCCGTATCGCATCCGGCAGGTCGGCCTGGGCGGCGCCGTGGCGGTGCCAGAACGGGTCTATGCCGTTGGGGATGCAGTGGGCTTTGGCGGCAATTTTTTCACGCAGCGCCGGGTGCACATAGGTTTTCAGCACCCCGTCGCGATAAGCCGGCGACAGGAACACCACGGCCTGCGCGCCGTCCAGTATCCGGTTGCCCAGCCCCCTTAGGTGCACCATATATTTAAAAAAGGTGTTCACATCGGTGTTGCGCACCGCCACAATGTAGCGGATACCGTATTGTTGATGGGCGCGGTAGGCGGCGTAGCCGTTGGTAAACAGCGTATGCGCGTGCAGCACGTCGTAATCGGCCAGCCGATAGCGCGTCGCCATATCCTGCTGAATGAGCCGGTTTTTATGAAAAAAATCCGCCCTGCTCCACCGGGAAAAGCACGGCGAGACATCCAGCGCAAAGCTGGTCCGGGCCACGGCGTCCGGCAAGGCGTCCACCGGGCAATATACGCGGTTTTCCACACCCCGGGCCTGCAGCGCCTCCACCATGTTGCGGTACAGATCGGTGCCGCAGTAGTAGGAGCACAGGTGCAGCACCCGCGGCGGCGCGTTACGTTCCATATTTGACTCCTTCGATGAGCCGGGACACGTCCTGGCGCAGACGGCTTACCGGCGCGCGCTGCCATTGGCGCGGGTGTACCAGCACCAGTATGACGGGGCTGCCGGCTTCCACCGCCGCCAGCGGCGTGCCGGGCGTCCACAACTGCGGATAGCCGCAGTCGGCGGCCCGAAACGTCAGCCGGTCGTTCAGCGCCGCGTCGTAAGCCTCCAGCGCAATGCCCAGCTCGGCCCGCAGCGGTTCGCCCAACAGCCTATGGTTGAAAAGCCCCAACCGGCGGTTTGCAAAGTCGCCGTGGGAGGCCACCGTGCGTATCGGCACGCCGGCAATATCCGATACGCGGTGAAAGTTCTGCACAAACTGCCGCTGTATGGCGGGCAGCGCGTCCAGCACAG
>JAQVWW010000013.1 GCA_028709505.1 Eubacteriales bacterium | reverse complement strand
TTCTTTAATGTAAGGCTCGTCCACCACGTCGCCGTTGCGGATAAGCCGACCGTCGCGCACCTCCAGCGTATCGCCGGGCACACCAATGACGCGCTTGACGTAGGAGTTTTCGCCTGCGGGGTTGGTGGCGCTTTTGGGATATTTCACCACGACGATGTCGCCCCGCTGCGGCTCGGCCAGGCGGTATGTCAGCTTGCCGATGACCACTCGCTCGCCGGTGAAAAGTGTGGGCTGCATCGATGGCCCCAGCACCGTATAGCCCTGACCGATGTAGGCGTGGATGAGCAGCGCAATGACGATGGCGCCGGCCAGCGTCACCAGCCATTCGGCAATCTCACGCATCGCGCCTTTTTGTGCGCCGGCCTGACGCGGCTTTGTCTGCCTCATAGCGTCTCCCTCTGGGCCGCCACCACAGTCTTTAACCGCTTTTCAAAGGTGGGGCGATCCAGCATGATAATACGCCCACAGCCGGTGCATTTGATTTTAATATCGGCTCCGGTGCGAATGACGGTGAACAGATCGGTTCCGCACGGGTGTATTTTGCGCATCTTCACCGTGTCTCCCAGTTGATAGGACGGCATATTCATCCGAAAACCTCCTTAGCGTACCATACGCTTCAGCTGCATCAGGCTGGGCAAATTGGCATCGGGCATCACGTCGCCGCTGAGCGATCGGCCGGCGCGGTTAAGCCACGCAATGTACATACCGGCTGCCTTGGCCGGCTGCATATCGTAATATAAAGAATCGCCGACAAACAGCGCTTCCTTGGGCTTGACTTCCATGTGTCCCAGCGCCTTTTGCAGCATGGCCACATCGGGTTTATAGCAGCGCGCATCTTCACTGGTGAAGATATGCTCAATTTCCAGGCGCAGGTACCGGATGGCGTTCTCCAGGATGG
Organism: Eubacteriales bacterium; assembly: GCA_028709505.1. Taxonomy (GTDB): domain Bacteria; phylum Bacillota; class Clostridia; order Christensenellales; family UMGS416; genus STF2-111. The sequence goes on along the minus strand of JAQVWW010000013.1, from coordinate 9,220 downwards.
TACGGTCGGCATTGGCCACCACGCACAGTTTTAGCGGTAGTTGCGCCAGAAAAGGCCGCACGTCGGACCATGTCTCGGGACGCTGCCAGGATTGCAGCACCTCGCCCAACGTATCCTCTACGTTCAGCGATGATTCGTACCGGGCGGTAATGGCCTGCAGCACCATCTTCTCGATCTCCAGAAAGGACTTGAAATCCGCGCCCGAATATTCGCGGCAGTAGTTGTTCGTGGTCTCCCACCAAAACCGCGCCACGTCGGGCGGCTGCACGTTCAGCGCAGAAGTTTCGCACACGCGGCGACACAGGTGCTTAATCAGCCCGTCGTTCTCGCGCGCCAGCGTGCCATAAAAATTGATAAATATCACCTTAATTGCCATTAGCATCTCCTGCCGGCTTTTGCCGCGTCGGCTGTTTGGGCATAGTATACCCTGTTTTTTCCCGTATCACCACAACCACACACATGCAAAAACGGCGACAAACTCTGCACCGCTCGGCGGCACAGCATGCCGCCCGGCGGTGCGGCGTGTCACCAAGCAGCGCGATACCCGGCCTGACGGCCCGGGGTAGGCGCGCTATGCCCACATTTTTCGGCTTCCACAGCCCATCCCGCGTAAAAACGGCGGCGGGCGAAAACCCGCGCCGCCGCGTTTATTATAGCACAAACCAGCACAAATAGTTCTAGGCGCGGGGCTGGATATACCCCTCGGCCACCAAAAGCTCGGCAATCTCCACGCCGCCGCCGGCAGCGCCGCGCAGCGTGTTGTGCGAAAGACCCACGAACTTGTAGTCATACTGGCTATCCTCGCGCAGACGGCCTATCGACACCGTCATGCCGTCGCCCAGGTTGCGATCCAGCCGCGTCTGGGGGCGGTTCTCCTCTTCAAAATACACGAGGAAATTCTCGGGCGCGCTGGGCAGATGAAGTTCCTGCGGCCGGGAGCGGTAGCCGCGCCACAGATCGATGATCTCCTGCTTGGAGGGCTTGTTGGCAAAGCTGACAAACACCGCCGCCATATGGCCGTCGCTGGTGGGTACGCGCAGGCACTGGGCCGTGATGTCCATCTCGGCGGTGGGCACAATGCCGTTCTCGGTCAGCTCGCCCCATATCTTAAGCGGCTCCTGCTCGCTCTTTTGCTCTTCGCCGCCGATAAACGGAATGACGTTGTCCACCATCTCGGGCCACGTGTCGAAGCTCTTGCCGGCGCCGGATATGGCCTGATAGGTGCAGGCCAGCACTTTGGTGATGCCAAACTTACGCAGCGGCGTCAGCGGCGGCACGTAGGACTGAATGGAGCAGTTGGGCTTTACGGCGATAAAGCCGGTGTCGGTGCCCAGGCGCTTGCGCTGGGCCGGGATAACGTGGATGTGCCCGGGGTTGACTTCGGGAATGACCATGGGCACGTCGGCTAAGCCGCGGTTGGCGCTGTTGTTGGATATCACCGGGATACCGGCGCGGGCATAGGCCTCTTCCAGCTGCCGCGTGGCCTGCTTGTCCATGTCGACGGCGCAAAATATCATGTCAACCTGCGCGGCCACTTGCTCCACGTGCGCTGCGTCCAGCACCACCATATCGGCCACCTTTTGGGGCAGCGGTTTTTCCATCATCCAGCGCTGCCGCATCAGGCTTTCGTAGGTCTTGCCCGCCGATCGGGGGCTGGCGGCCAGCGCCGTAATTTCGAACCAGGGATGGTTCTCCAGCAGCACGACAAAGCGCTGGCCCACCATGCCGGTGGCGCCCACAATGCCGGCGCGTATCTTCTTATCCATATTGTCCTCCACCTTTTCCAGGCTTTTTTATCATTGTATTCGGCCGGCAGGCGTCACTTGACTTCGTACACCCAGCCGAAAGGATCGTCTAAGCGTCCGTACTGGATGCCGGTCAGCCGCTCGTAGAGCGCCACGGCTATCGGGCCGTTCTTCATGTCGTTTATCGTAATGATATTGCCGTCCCAGTTCAGCTCGCCCACCGGCGATATGACGGCGGCGGTGCCGGTGCCAAAGGCCTCGTCCAGCTTGCCGGCGGCGTGGGCATCGTAGACTTCCTGTATGCTGATGAGCCGTTGGGTCACGCGGTATCCCATGTGCTCGGCCAGCTTGATGACCGAGTCGCGCGTGATGCCCGGCAGAATGGACCCGCGCAGCGGCGGCGTCACCAGCTCACCGTCGATGACAAAGAACATGTTCATGGCGCCCACTTCTTCGACATACTTACGCTCGACGCCGTCCAGCCACAGCACCTGCGTGTAGCCTTTGGATTCGGCCACGTTGCCGGCCAGTATGCTGGCGGCGTAGTTGCCGCCGCACTTGGTAAAGCCGGTGCCGCCGCGCACGGCGCGGACATATTCGTCCTCCACATAAATTTTAATCGGGTTAAAGCCGTTGGCGTAATAGGCGCCCACCGGGCTTAAAATAATGAAAAACAGATACGTCTTGGACGCGTGCACGCCCAGCGCCGCGTCGGTGGCGATCATCGTAGGCCGAATGTAGAGCGACGTGCCCTCGCCGATGGGAATCCACGCCTCCTCGCGCCGGATAAGCTCCACCAGCCCTTCCAGCATCAGCTCCGGGTCCAGCTGGGCCATGGCCATGCGCTCGCCCGATTGGTTCATGCGCTTAAAATTATCCAGCGGCCTGAACAGCAGCGTGCGGCCGTCGGCGGCCCGGTAGGCCTTCAGGCCCTCGAACATCTCCTGGCCGTAATGGAACACCATGCTGGCCGGGTCCATGGCAAAGGGGCCGTAAGGCTCGATGCGCATGTCATGCCAGCCTTCCCCCTGCGTATAGCGGGCGGTGAGCATATAGTCGGTAAACAGCTTGCCAAACCCCAGCTTGGATGTATCTGTCTGTTTGGCCTTGTGCTTATCGGCCGGGATAAATGTAAACTTTGACATGCTTTCTCCTCCTAAGACGTCTGATACATTCGGGCGCAACGTGTTGCGGCATCAGTACCGTGTAATATTGTCTCCGGTTTCCCGGCTAATCCTTTTCCCAGGCGCTGTAGGCCTCTTCCAGCAATTCGGGGCGGGCCTTGCCGCCGGTCAGCGCCGCCATATCGTCGGCAAACCTCGCCTTATCCGCCCCCCGGACAAATACGACGGCGGTAATATCCTGGCCGTATTCCATCTTCTCCAGCCGGTAGGGGGCATGCTCAAAAAGGTAATCCAGCCGACCCGATGCCTCATAGGGAAGGCTGACGCGCATGCGCAGGCTCTTTTCCACCAGCGCCGGGCGGGCCAGCTCAATGGCTTGGGCCGCCGCCTTGCCAAAGGCCCGGCCCAGCGGCCCGGCGCCCAGCTGGACGCCGCCGTAATAGCGTACCACCGCCGCCACAGCGCCGGTCACTTCCCTGCGCTTGAGAGCCTCCAGTATCTGCAGGCCCCCTTGGGGCTCGTGGGCATCAAAAAAACGGTGTACATTGGCGTAATAGCCGCTGATATAGCCGTAAAGCACGGCGCTGCAATCGGTGTGAGCCGCCTTTACCTGCCCGATATAGGCCAGCGCCTGCTCCTGGGTGAGGGCCGACGCGGCGTAGCCGATGAAGCGCGACTTCTTTTCGGTAAACTCCCAAACGCCCTGGGCGCTGAGCGTCCGGTAAGCATCGGGCGTTTGTTCCATATCAGCGTACCAACACGCGGTGATAGGTCTTTTTGCCCTTGCGCAGCATGAACGAACCGGCGACAATGGCTTCTTCGGGCACGGTGGCGTCGATTTCGATCACCTTCTCACCGTCCACCGACAGACCGCCGTCGCCGATGAGCCGGCGTCCTTCGCCGATGGATTTGGTAAGGCGGCATTGCTGGGCCAGCTCGGCCAATCGAAGGCCGGTAAGCTGCGCCGCAGTAAATTCGCTGGTGGGCATGTTGTCCAAATCTCCGCCGCCGCCAAAGAGGGCCTCGGCGGCCTGGGCGGCTTTCTCTGCCTCCTCGTCGCCGTGAATGAGACGGGTAACCTCGTAAGCCAACGCCTTTTTGGCCTCGTTGATGCGCTCGCCGGGCAAGTTACCCAGCCGGTTGACCTCGTCCATGGGCAGGAATGTCAAGAGGGCCAGGCAGTTTTTGACGACGGCGTCTTCGACGTTGCGCCAATATTGATAGAACTCATAAGGCGACGTCTTGTCGGCGCTGAGCCACAGCGCGCCTTTGGCGGTCTTGCCCATCTTGTTGCCCTCGCTGTTGAGCAGCAGCGAGAATGTGCAGGCGTAGGCCGGCTTGTGCTCCTTGCGGCGGATTAAGTCGGCGCCGGCCAGCATGTTGCTCCACTGGTCGTCGCCGCCCATCTGAAGCGTGCAGCCATACTGCTGGTTGAGCATCAGAAAGTCGTAAGCCTGCATCAGCATATAGTTAAATTCAAGAAAGGTCAGGCCCTTCTCCATGCGGTTTTTATAGCATTCGGCGCTGAGCATCCGGTTGACCGAAAAATGCACGCCAATGTCGCGGATGAACTCCACATAGTTTAACGGCAGCAGCCAATCGGCATTGTTGACCAGCAGCGCCTTGCCGTCGGAAAAGTCTAAAAATCTGCTCATCTGGGCCTGGATGGCGCTGACGTTTTGGGCGATGCTCTCATTGGTCAGCATCGTACGCATGTCGCTGCGGCCCGACGGATCGCCGATGACGGCGGTGCCGCCGCCCATGACGGCGATGGGACGGTGCCCGGCGCGCTGCATGTGCGCCATGGCCATGATGGGAATATAGTGCCCAATGTGCAGCGAATCGGCGGTGGGGTCAAATCCCACGTAGAACGTGACCTGCTCCTCATCCAACAGCCGATACAGATCCTCTTCGAATGTGATCTGTTTGATAAACCCGCGTTCCCTGAGCAAATCCAGCACGTTGGCCATAAAGCATCCCCCTTAAAATCCGTCTGTACCGGGCGCAAAACCAGCCGCCGCCCGCATAAATACCAAAAAGTTTTCCTAATAGTATAGCCCTGCAAGCCCATGTCTGTCAACGAAAGATTCATTCTTTTGCAGCGCAAAAGCGCAAAAGAGAAGTGAAAACCGCCGCGTCAGCCGCACCGGGCATCACCCGGCAGCATGCGGCCTGTTGGCGGTATAAAAAACCTGCCCGGCGCATGACCGGGCAGATTGTATCCGCTAAACCCCTATTTGCGCGCCGTGACATACAGCCAGATGGCGCACTCCAGGCGCTTGCGCTGCATGGCGCATTCCAGCGCGTAGGGCTCGGTAATATCGCCGTTCTTGTGGTAGGAATTGGCGGCGCAGCCGCCGGAACAGAAATATTTGGCCCAGCACCCGGCGCAGGCCGGCTTGGTCAGCACCGTGCTGGCGCGAAAGGGTTCGGTTTTGGCCCGGTCGTAGCTGCCGTCCAGCACACTGCCCAGCCGAAAATCCTTCTCGCCGACGAACTGATGGCAGGGGTAGATATCCCCTTCGGGCGTGACGGCGATATACTCGCAGCCTGCGCCGCAGCCGCTTACGCGCTTTTTGATGCACGGCCCGCCGTCCAGGTCCACGTTGAAGTGGAAGAAGTTCACCGGCTCCCCGGCATCACGCCGGCGCGCAAGCTCCACCGCCAGGCGGTGGTATTCGGCCATAATGGCGTCCATGTGCCGGCTTTTCAGCGCATACGGGGCGCTGTCCGGCGAGACCACCGGCTCCACCGACACGTCGGTAAAGCCCAGGTCGGCCAGATGCAGCACATCCTTGCCGAAATCCAGATTGTAGGCGGTAAACGTGCCGCGGGCATAATATTGGCCGTCGCCGCGCTTTTGCACAAAGCGCAGCGCGTTGGGTATCACGCTATCGTAGGAGTCGCCGCCTTCGCGGGTACGGCGCACGCGGTTGTGCACGTCGGGGCGCCCGTCCATACTCAGCACGACGTTGCGCATTTCCCGGTTGAGAAATTCCGCCACGTCATCGTCCAGCGCCGTGCAGTTTGTCGTCAGCGTAAAGCGGATAACCTTGTTGTGCTGCCGTTCCAGCCCCCGGCCGTAGGCCACCAGCTGTTTGACCACGTCCCAGTTCATCAGCGGCTCGCCGCCGAAGAAGTCCACTTCCAGCTGACGCCGGTTCCCGCTGCGCGCCATGAGAAAATCCAGCGCCTTTTTGCCGGTCTCCAGGCTCAACAGCGCGCGTTGACCGTGAAAGGCGCCGGTGCCGGCGAAGCAGTAGGCGCAGCGCAGATCGCAGTCGTGGGCCACGTGCAGGCACATGGCCTTGATGACGTCGCCGGCCGGCTGCGCATCCACCGCCGGCTCGTCGCTAAAGAGCAGGCCCGCCGCCTTCAGCTCCAGCAGTTCGTCCAGCACCTGGGCGTCGTCGTCGCAATAGGCGTTGGCGAGGTACGCCCGCGCTTCATCGGGCGTTTTCCCGTCATTTATCAGGTTGACGGCGTCGTAGGCCACGTTATCCAGCAGGTGCACCGACCCGCTGCCGGTGTCTATCGCAATGTAGTCGCCTTCACAGGCGTAGGTATGTACCATATAACAATCAAAAACGGCGGGTGACGCCGCCGCTTTTCCTCCTTATGACATAGAACCAATCAGGCTTTTTTCTCGCAGGACTGGTTGCCCACGGTGCAGGAAGTTTTGCAGGCCGACTGGCAGGAAGCCTGGCACTCTCCGCAGCCGCCGTAAGCGGCGCTCTGCTTTAAGCAGCCGGCTTTGATGGTCTGAATATGCTTCATAATATCCCCTCCGTTTTATACTACGCAACCTATTATAAATCACGTGTTGGCGTTTGGCAAGCAACCCTTTTACTGCGGAAAATACCACGACGCAATGCCGCCGTATGCGTTTTCCTCCTGGATGGACGCGACGCCGGCGATCTCCGGCGCCGTCATCAGCGTATGCGTGTGAAAATACAGGCTGATGATGGGCAGCTCGTTCATCACCACGCTTTGCAGCGCGTCGGTATTGGCCTTAAGCGTCTCCTGATTGGCGCTTTGCTGCACGGCGTCCAACGCCGCGTCCAGCGCCGGGATGGACCATTTGCCGTAGTTCATGGCGCCGTCGGAGCGCAGCAGATACCGCCAATCGGGCACCGGGTTCATGTAGACGCCCACCATGGCCATATCGAACAGGCCTTCCTCCAGCTCATTTTTATAATTTTCCCAGTTCAGCGATTTTACGTCCACCACCATGCCCACGGCACTGAGCTGATCGGCCACGATAAGGGCCGTGTCCCGCCTAAGCGACGCCGAATCGTCCATGTTGACGCTGATGCTGAGCTTCAGCTGCCGCGCGGTACCGTCGGGCGCTTGATCCCATATGCCGTCGCCGTCGGTATCCTTCCAGCCGACCTTAACCAGCAGGCTGCGAGCCGTGTCCAAATCCTGCTCGTATTCCAGCACGTTGCCGCTGTACAGCCAGCTGTCCGGCGGCACGGGCGAGTCGACGGCGATGGCGTGGTTGACATACACGTAGGACACCATCTGGGCGCGATCCAGCGCGTAGGCGATGGCCTGGCGCGTGCGCACATCGCGCAGGTCGACGGCCTTGGAGTTGAGGCTCAAAAATTCAAACTGCCGCGTCGTATATTCGTACGTGTTGGCGTCGCCGGCCTCGCGGTACTGCCGCACCGTCAAGTCGGTGGTTTGCAGCGCGCTGATTTGCTTGAACACCAGCGACGATATGGCCGTGGCGGCGTCCTCCACCGGCAGCACCCGGATGGTCTGGATGTAGGGCTGTTTGCGCCACCAGCTTTCGTTGGCCAACATCAGCATGGATTCATTGAGCTTGGCCGACGTTACCTTATACGGCCCGGTGCCTACCATGACGGTGGGGCTGGACTGGGCCGAATAGCCGGCGTCGGCGGGCAGTATCGGAAAGCTCAGCGCGTTGAGCAGGCCATAAAAGTTTGTATCGCCTTTGAGTATCAGTTTGCCGTCGTCGGACACGCGCCAGGACTTGACCGTATCCAGCACGTATCGGTACGGCGTCGCATCGCCCAGCTGCGAAGTAATATCCAGCGTAAACGTCACATCCGACGCGGCCAACGCGCGGCCGTTGTGCTGCCAGGTGGCGTTGGAGCACAGCGTAAAGGCCCATTCGCCGGTGTCGGCGTTGAGCTGCCACGCCTCGGCCAGGTTGGGCTGCGGCGCGCCGGTGGAATCGAACAGCACCAGGCTTTCAAATACCAGCGCACACAGGCTGTTCATCTCGCGCGTGTTCTGCAGCAGCGGGTTGGTGGTGGTAAGGTTCATGGGCATGGGCAGCACCAGCTCGCCGCCGGGAGCCGGCGGCGCCGGCGTGGCGCTGGGCGTGGGCGCGGCGCTGACTTCCACGTTGGCCGGCGCGCCGGCGGTACAGCCCGCGGCCAGCAGGCACAGCACCACGATCAGGCTAATGGCTTTGATATAGCCAGCGATATTTTTCATATGCATCGTTTACCCTTTTAATAAATTGCCGGGTTTCGGCGTACGGGATATCTTCTCCGTTTTCCATCCGCCGGCCCTCGGCCAGCCACCGGCGTACGTTGCCCTCGCCGGCGTTCCAGGCGGCCAGCGTCTCGGCGGGGCTACCAAACCGGCCGTTTAAGTAGGCCAGATAGACGCAACCCAGCCGAATATTATAGGCAGGTTCAAAAAGCAGCTCGTCGCTGTAGGTGATATCGTTCTTCTCGGCCATCCACCGGGCGGTGGCCGGCATCAGCTGCATCAAGCCACAGGCCCCTACGCGGGAGACGGCTCCGGGGCGAAAGGAGCTTTCGCTGCGAATAATGGCCGCCACCAGCAGCGGATCCAGGCCGTACTGCCCGGCGTACTGTTCAATCTGCTGGCGATGGTTATAGGGGTAGTACCGTTTGCCCAATATGGGCAGCGTCACCAGCAGCGCCACAAGCACCGCGCCCAGCACGAGAAAGTAGCGCAAACGTCTGTTGCGGGCAGGCTTTTGTACAAGTCGTTTTTTCAGCAATATGCGTCCTCCAGCTCTTCATAGAGCGCTTTTAGCGCCCGGCGCGTGTCTTCGGGCCGGCCCGAAGTATCGATGACGCGCCGGGCCCGGCGGCGGCGCTCGGCGTCGCTCATTTGGGCAGCCAGCCGCTGGCGCGCGTCGTCAAAGCTTAGGCCGTCGCGTTCCACCAGCCGCCTGAGCTGCTCGTCTGACCCGCAGGACGTCACCCACACCTCGTCCACCAGCCCCTCCAGCCCGGCTTCCAGCAGCAGCGGCGCATCCACCACCGCCACGGCCACCTGCTGTTGCCGCCAGCTGTGCAGCGTGCGCTGCAGCTCCCGGGTGACCAACGGGTGGACGATGGC
>JAQVWW010000012.1 GCA_028709505.1 Eubacteriales bacterium | reverse complement strand
ACCGCCGGGGCTTTGCGTGGTGCCGGTCAGCGTGACCTCGTTGGTAAAGTCCAGGTTGTTGACGACGATGAACGTGGCAAACTCCAACCGGTAGGCCGACCGGCTGCCTTCGGGCAGCTGCACGCTTAGCGTGTTTTTATTGGCAGCGGTAGGCTCTCCTACCGTATAGCCGGTGGTGACCAACGTACCAGCGCTGGCTTGGCCCACAGTGCCGTCGGCGGCCACCGGCACTTCGTACAGCTTCAGCGACGCGCTATCCAGCACCAGGCCGGTGTCCAGCCGGTCTTCCACTTCGGCTTCACACAGCGGCACCTGGCCGGCGTTGATGACCACCGACCACTGGATGTAGTCGGCCCCGGCGGTGTATGCCGCCCGTTTGGAGACGATGGGGTTGATTACCTGCGTCTTGGCCGTGCTCTCGATATCGAGGGGCAACTGATCGGCTTCCAGTATCGCGCGGTTGGTGAAGTCGTGCTCGCCGTCCCATTGGCCCAGTAGCGCCGTATCGGTCATCTGCGTATAGAACGTAATGGTATGCTCGTCGTTGATGCTGCCAAAGGCGTAGACAAATTCAGTGGATCCGTTTACGCCGGTGGTGGGAGCCGTGGCCACCGGCGTGGCTACGCCGCGCTTGGTCACCGCGAAGGCGTGGTCGTCGTCGATGAGCAGAACCATGCCGGCGGGCAGCACGTCGCGCACCGACGCGGTGGTCAGCGGCAGCCGGTTGCGGTTGACGACGATGGACCACTTGGCCACGTGCGTGTTGTGGTTATAATGCTCCAGCACCGTCTTTTGAATCACCTGGCTGTTGTATGTCTTCGTCCCCTCTATCGGCAGATCCTGCGTGCCGCGCCTAAGCGTGACTCCGTTTTGAAAACTTACCTGGCCGTTGACATATAGCGTATCCAGGCCGCTGGCGTCGTTATTGGCGTCGGGGTTGGTGTCGATAATCCGCGTGTAGTACCGCAGCGTGTACGTATCGGTGATATCGCCCAGTACGTAAGCGAATTTGCGGGTGAAGGCGTCTTCCGACGAAAGGGCCGTGGGCAGCGGCGGCTCCACCGACGTGATGACAACCGGCGCGCCCGGCCCCTGTATGGTCAGCGGGTTGTCGCTACCGATGAGCAGCTCCTGGCCCACAGGAACGCTGTCGAGAATGGTAACGGCGGACATCGCAATTTTATTGCGGTTTACCGTGACCGTCCACTGGATGATGCCCGGGTGGACGTAGTTTACGGTGCTGCCACCGCTCTTACTGATAAGCCCGCCGCCGGTGATGCCGGCCGACGCCGTATCCTTTGGGGGCGTGGTGCCGGGCATTTCGGCCCAGTTTAACTGGGCGCTGTTGGTGAAGTTCACCGAACCGTTGTTGTTTAAGTACGCGGTGCGGTCGGTCACTTCGGTAAAATACACAAATTTGGCCGTGCCGGAAAGCTTACCGTCCACGCCGTCCACCGCCGGAAAGCGGTAGACCAGCTGGCTGGAGGCGGTGCTGCCGGTATAAGTGTAGGTATAGGTGCCCGCGCCGGTGCCGCTGGACACGTTCTGCGCCGTGCCGCCGGCAAAGCTGACCTGCGGCAGGCGCGGCGAAGCCTCGATAAGCTTAAGCCCCGCCGGCAGCGTATCGGTAATGCAGGTGCCGGTGATGGCCGAACCCGGAGGCACGATCACCGACACTTCCCACTTCATGACAACAGAGCCGTCGGTGGTGGTGACCAGCGAGCCGCTCTTGGACGTCCAGTTGATGTCGACGTCGGCCTTCACCGGGTCGGCCGCCGGATCGTCACCCAGCTTGAGGGTGGCCGTGTTGGTAAAGCGTGAGTATTCGTAGGCAGCGCCTCCCATGCCCGTCTCGTTGGCGAAGGAGTCCGGCGTCGTCTGATATGTAAATACCTGCTGCCCGGTGGCGCCCGCAAGGATTTCGTAAATAATTTTACGCAGCTGGGTCAAGTCCAGGTTGGCATCGGGGATGTTGGTAGCGCCTTCGCCGACGCCTTTGTAGAAGGTTCCGGCTTTATAGGTCTGGTTGGCGGAGTACACATCTTCCAGCTTGTATCCGGCCAGCGATATGCCCTCGGGCGGGTCTACGGTTATGGTCCAGGTTATCGTATTGCTGGCGGCGTTATACACGCCGGTCTTTGCCACATTGATGCTGGGCGGCGGCGGAATAACGCGCACGAATGTAACGTTCTGCGTGCCCAGCAGCATGCTGACCTCGTCGTCATCGCCGGCGGACGTCTCGTCAAAGGTACCTTGAATACCGATTTCTCCCCACATCCTGCGGTGTTCGGCCGCTTCGGGGGTCAGCTGCACACGGACGGTGTTCGGGCCGATAAATTCCCAGTTGCCCAGATGCCACCTGACGCTCTTGTCTATGGCGTATACTTTGGCGTTCTCGCCGGCGGGCGGCGTAAAGGTGATGCCTTCGGGCAGCGTAATATCAAAGTAGTTGGAGCCTGAATAGTCGTACACGTTGCTGATGCCGTCGCCGTCCTCCAGGTGGAACACATAGTTAAGCTCAAAGCTGGAGCCGGAGGGTACGTCCGAATACGTATTGCCGATCAGCGGGATGGGCGTACCGTCGGGCCTTTTTACAGTCAGTGACGACGGTCCTCCCTGATAGGCGGGGTAGGTACCGGTGGTATCGTGCATCACCAGATACTGGGTCTTCCCCGTCAGGTCGTTCGGCGTGGCGGCTGCCAACGCGACGGCCGGCAATACTATTTGCAAAAGCAAACATACGCTGAGCAACAGACTGATTTTTTTGGTCATACGAATTGATCTCCTCTCTTTGGCGGTACGCGGATACCGCCGGTGCTCCTATCGAAAACATCCATCTTTTATTGGTATCGCCGGCGGCCCTGGCCCGGCAAAACGATAAAAATTCCTCTTGCGTATATAAAATTAACTATATTTAACAATACAGTTAACTCCATTATACCCACGCAATCCCTATCTTCTTATTCCAATAATTGCATATGCCCACGCAATTGTTGAAGCTTTACGGTTAGCCCGCCGCAAACTTGGAACTGCTTGCTTATTATGTTACAATAATAGATAAAATAACTGTTTTTCGAACATTTTTAATAAGCGGTGAACATCATGAGAGCACTACTCGACGCTTCGTCGCAACGAATTATGCAAATTATCGAGTCCCTGATACTCAAGGACGACTGGATCACCATCCAGCAGCTGTCCGACGCCATCGGCGCCAGCCAAAGAACGATGACCGCCGACATCGCCACGTTAAAAAAACGCTGGGCCTCCTATCTGAATATTGAAGTATCCGTCAAGCAGGGCGTGCGGATACACAATTGCAGCATCGCTATGATGGGCAGTGTGTTTCTGGATATTTTCAACGAATCCCTGGCGCTGCGCTGGCTCAAAGAGCTGCTGTACCACCCGCGCAAGCCGCTGGAATATTACGAGGAGCGGCTTTTTACCAGCCGCTCTACGCTCAACCGCCTGCTGCCCCGCATCAACGGCGCGCTGTCCCCGCGGGGTATGACGGTCTGCCGCCGGGGCAACAACTATGAAATCCATGCCGACGACGAACAATACCTGCGCCAGTTTTTCGCGTCGTTTCTTATTGAACTGGGCGGTATTCCGCCCAAAGACTGTCAGCCCGACATCGATATGCAGCTGCTTGCCGGCACCGTAAAGAAAATCCTGGAGGCGCCCGGCTGCCATCTGCTGCGCGAAGACGACATTGGCACAATGTTTTTGTCGGTATTCTATCTGGTATCGCTGATACGCGAAAACCAGGGCTATACCATCGCGTCAGATTATTCGATAGCCGCCCAAATGGACGATGAAACCTTTGGCCGGCTATCGGTCTATTTCTCCGCTGTCACGCGGCAAAACCTGTGCGCCATCCACGAATTTATCGCCCGCAAGCAAAACGGGTGGGACGACGACGACGAACAAAGCCGCGTGCAGAGCGCCGCGCAGGTCTTTTTGGATCAGACCTTTCAAACGCTGGGCCTGTCTCCCGGCAAGCAGGTGTTGCACAAGCTGCGCAACGTAATCACGATGATGTATTTAACCGCCAAATTTCGCCCCGGCGCAACGTCGGTGCTGTTCGACAGGGTCTATTATTTTTCGCTGCTCTTTCAGATGCATAACCGGCCCGTCTATGCGCTAATAGAAGAGAACCTGGCGCAGTTTTCCCGCGACGTGGGGCTGGATATGGGGTGCTGCATCCAGGACATATTGCTGTGGATCTGCCTGACCTGGCCGCCTTTTCACGGCTGTCTTCTCCCTAAAAAAGTGCTGGTGGTCAGCGATTTCGGCCGTCAGCACAGCGCCTTTTTGGCTCAGATGCTGACAGGCTTCTTCAACCACGACGACGGCGTCGCCATCCAGCCTACCGTTGCGTCTTACCCCGACGTATTAGAAGAGGCGTCCCGTGACGTGTACGATATCATCGTCACCACAGTCCCCAACCTTCCGATTTCGCACCCGCACATCATCCTGGTTAACGACTATCCCAGCCATGAAAACCTCTGCGCCGTCTATCGGGCGCTGCGGCAGCAGGACGAGACTTGACGGGTTCTGACTAAAAACCTTCCTCTTGCATTAGCCGATGTTGGCATACATTTTTATAAACATAACGTTTTGTTTTTATATAGCCCTCGCGGTTGGCCGGCAGTATAGCGCAACCGGGTGCTAAGCGCCCGGTTGCGCTTATTTAAGCAGGTAGCAGCTGGTATAGGTGATGGTCAGCTTGCCGTTGTTGTAGGGGATGTTCGAAAGCTCACATACGCGGCTAACCCACAGGCCATAGGCTTCCATCGACGCGATGGATTTATCGGGATAGCGGCAGGGCGCGTCGGGATACGTGCAGGTTTCGCACAGCGTGCAGGTGCCCGCACCCATGGGCAGCATATCCGGATGGCGTTCCTTTACCCGATCGACCAGCGTGGCAAAGTTCTGCTTATGCGTTTCGCCGGTCTGCTGCATGGTTTCGTAATCAAAATTATCCTCCATATGGCCAATGGTCTGCACCAGAATGCCGTAGGAATACTGCGCGGCGCGCGCGGCGGCCTCCTCAATGCTGCCGCATCCCGGCGGGCAGCGCCAATTCTTGCCGTATTGATGGCAGCGATCGGCGCGGCACATATCCCGCACCTCGGGCATAAATTCCAGCGCGGCGACATTCAGCTCCCCGGCCTGGGAAAAACCACAATCCAGCGCCTCTTGTATGAGGGCGGCTTTCTCTTCTGGCATACGTCTGTCCTCCTGTATGTTGATACGGTCGTTTTGCCGCGCCGGCGACGCGGACGTTTCCCGTGTGCCGGCCAAGGCGCATACAAAAACTGCCGTCATCCTTGCTTTGGCAAAGGCTTCGGCCTGCTTTCCATAATCCCGTGCCCTGCGACTGCCGTTGCGCACCCTGCGCTACGCCGCGTCCTCCGCGCAGGCGGCTCTTGACGCATTGCGTCTGACCCTATGGTACCATGGCCGGCCCGCGAAGACAATTTTAAAATATTGCGGCCATACCGGACTATATTGCCGGCGCCGCGCCGGCTTTGCCATCCGAACGATGCCGGGCTATTGGGCAGGGGCCGGCCTTTGTTGGCAACGGCAACGTTGCGCGGTAACCGGTGCGGTTGCAGCGGCAAGAAGCGGCGGGTTTAATATTTCCCGCCGCTGACGGCTTGCGTACAATCGCAGACATTTTGGCGGACCGGGCACAAAAAAGCCGGCCCGGCCGGCAAAAAATGTATCGCCGTTACGGGGCCCGGCAGGTATCGGCCACGATGACGTCGCCATCGCGCAGCGTGACGTGCTTTACGCCGTTGCCGCGCAAGAATGCCACAACGTCGTTTACGGCTTGTGACTCGGGGTGATCCGACTGATAATGGGGTACCGGCAGATACTCTATCAACCCAAGGCCTGCATATATTGGCGCGCAGCCGTAGGGGTTCGCCGTCGGATCGTCCACCAACTCCAACCCCTGCATATGGGGAGCCAGCAGGCAGATGCCCGCACTGTACCCACCATACAGATACGGTTTGAGCACAGACAATTCTTTCAGGTACGTATCAAAGCCGCTTTGCCGCATCGCTTGGCGCAGCACAAACGTGTTGCCGCCGATGGCGAAAAATGCACGGAACTCTTTTAAATCCGCCCGCATCCGTTGCGCCTTCCCGAAATAATCGGTTAGAGAGACGACCGTCACCGCAAAGCCCACCTCTTGCAGCGCTTGCACGTCGTCGCCAATGCCCCGTTCTTTTTGCGCGCCGTCGGGATACGCATCGCGGGCGTTGGGTATCAGCGCCATCCGATTGCCGTTTTCGCTGATCCATTCTTTGAGCGCATCGGTACTATTCCCCAGCTTATAGGAGGACAAATAGAGTTTCATTTTGCACCTCGGCCATCGTCCGTTTCGATTTTTTCATAAAGGGTACCGCGTAAAAAATTTACTTTTCGCCGCGCAGGAGTGTTGCAAAGCCCCGCAAGATAAGAACAGGTGCCGGCCACGCTTTGTAAAGGCTGGGCCGGATAGGATGTGGTTTTTGGAAAAGCGCACGCAAACCGCCGATACGGGCGCTTGCCGCGGCGGCAAACCCTATACGTAAGCGCCGGAGACAGCAAGCAAAGCCATCCGCGTCATGCGAACAGGCCTGCATCTTCCCGCCTTGACGCACGGATCAAAGCATCGTGAGCGCTGGCAACAGCGCCGGCGACGCTTTCGGCAAAGCCACCCTGGCGCTCTTCCCGTCTACGGCTAAACGGTTTCTGTACTCTCCGGTTCGTCGGCAGGCAGGCTTCTTAAGTCCAACCAGGCTTTGGTACCCATTATCAGGAAAAACATTACCCACACGTGAAAACCGATATCAAACAAAGCCGACCAATCAAATCCCTGCATCAGCGTCCATAGCAAAAATAACGTATCCAAGGTAAAAAGGGCCAGCGCAGCCGCCATAAACGCCCTGCGTTTTTTCGCCAGCAGATAGCATATTCCATATAAAGCGATGAGGGCAAGCGATAGGACAAGAGCAATGAGGAAGGGCGTGGGGCTGCCAAAATCCTGCCATAGGATCTTTCCCAGCTCCAGCACGAACTGCGGAAACGACGCCGAGAACAAAAAAGTGATGTTGGCATTGAACAAGCCAAGCAAGAGATTTGCCGCCGAAAAACCCACCAACGCCAGCAACTGCTTTCTCGACCCCTCAAATATTTTTTCAATGTTTTCACGTCTCGTCATGTTCTTTTCAGCTCCTTTATTGCATCATGGCAGCGCTCTTTCCCCCATCATATCCCAAAGAAAAGGCGCTGTCTACGCAGCATTTATATGGAAATAAAAAATTATCGCCGTCCGCGCCCTCCTCGCTGCGTTCGCCCGGCACAGCCGTCTTCCGGCGCGTTGCCATACCGTTGCCGGGACAGCCAAAAAATCAATGTAAACGCAAAATAAAGCGCCGGCATCGGATTTTGGCGTTGTGGCTCGGCGCCGCACCGCCGTCCTATGCCGTCCGAAAAATACGCGGATGCTCATTCCCGTCACAGGCGGCGCACCGCCCAAAAGCTGGCTGTTTGATGAGCGCTGCGGGCAGAACTTTGGGCAAAAGCCGCTGTCGCACCTAGGGAGCTTTTATCTTATTACGCATGCTGAAAGAAACGAACTGTTCTGCAAGCATCGGTGCCTTTTGATGAGATGTCCGGGCGTCCTGGCCATTTTGGTATCGGTTTTGCAGCGGCCGCAACAATATCGCGGAGCATTCCGACAGGATATGCGATATTGGCTGCCGGCCCTGCCGGCTGCAATGCTTCGTTGATTCAAATGACGCCCATTTCAGGTATAAAAATTCGCAAACCACTCAAGGGGTTTACGAATTTTCGTGCGGGCGCTGCCTGCCAGCAGCAAACATATGGGTGAGCATCCTTTTATTTGGGAATCCCTGCACAATTCATGCGCGCACACGGGCAAATCAACATAATGGCATTTCAACCCGTTGCTATCGCCCCAATCCTTCTATCAGCATTGCCACCGTTCCCGCTAGGACAAGGTAAAGCCCCGCTGCCGCTTTCTTTGTCAGTCTTTCCTTGATTACATACCTACAATGATTGGATACAATGTACGCCTTTGGCAAGTATTGGCGGGATAACAACTTCGTTTTCCCCGATGGTTTTAGAAGCCCAATGAACCCGCGGGCAATATGCTGCATGCATAAGCGGGCGTCCGGCAAGACGCTCGGCAGAAGTACGGGTACAAATGCATTCCGGCGCATGTTTGCCACTGCTCTCATGCAGGGCCGGCGCAGACGATGCGGCGATTGCAGAAGCGATACGGCACAGCAGTGCCGCCTTTATCGGCGAGTAATATTACGATGTATAGCATAGTGGGCGGTAGCAAGTTTCGGCCGTGTCGGCTGATATATTGCAGCGGCTATCCGAATAGGCGGCTGCGCAAATCCGCACAAACTGGGGTATTAATTGAGTGTAAAAAAGAAAAGCGGCCTAAAACACTAGGTTTTAAGCCGTTTTTTGTGGCAAAGGCTGATATTTTTGATACGATGAAACCTTTTACCGACAATCGAAAGCACAGGTGTAGTAATCGCGAGCGCAAGTATGTATCGCAAGCGAGGGTATGAATTGGCAAAGAACACGAGTTTGATACAAAATGCACCTGGTATCCCTGTCCCTGTTTGTTGGGTGAACACCTCTGATACATAAACAAGCCAATAATCTGCAATACTATTTTTCGTGCTTCCAATTCTTAACTCTCAGCTTTTTGGGGCAGGAGCCTTCACAGCAATTAATTCTAATGTTTCATCATGCAGATTCTTTATACTCGTTTTTGTTTGGGATGAAATCTTTAGAAGAGTGCCAGATTCATATTCATGTATATTCTGTTCGTCCAAGCCAAGGGCAGTCCTTCATAAAACATCATCGTGAATCCTTGTATTCTTCTGTGTAAGGAAATATAATTCAATTGCAGACATTGCGGAAGGAGGGTGAGGGATGGACTATATCACAGTCGCCGAAGCGGCGGAGAAATGGGGAGTGTCCGCCCGCTCGATTACATATCATTTGGCCTCTGGGCGTATTGAAGGGGCTGTTAGAAAAGGTCATATGTGGCTGATACCGGAGACTTCTTCTAAACCCCAAGATAGGCGTAGGAAAAAAGATGCCCCTTCCTTCCATACACCTTTAGTACGGCAAAATTCCCTTTTTTCTGTGCTTGATCTTTTTCCCATTCCGATGGAGGTGTTTTCTCCTGACGGTGTTTGCCTGTTTGTGAACAAGGTGTTTTTAGAATTATTTCACATCCCAAATCCTTCGGATATCATCGGAAAATTCAACGTTATTCAAGACCCCTTTATTAGCGGAAAGCTGGGTCTTAAAGATTATTTAGAGTGTGTGTTTTCCGGAGAGATTCTCTCCGTTTATGATGTAAGAATGCCCTTTGGGGAAATCGACAATCGCTATCGGTCCCGGCGAGGAAATCCCATCAAGCATGAGATGTATCAAGATATTTTGAGCCTTCCTCTACTCCACAAGGATGGAACAGTTGCCTATGTGATTACGGTATTCATGACAAGGCGTATCTATCAGTCGAGGCTGGATGCCATCAAGGCCAAGGAATACATTGACACTCACTGGCCGGATGATTTTGATTTAGACAAAATCGGGGATCACGCCGGATTATCCCGTCACCATCTGACGCGCTTGTTTAAGAGCTTTTTTGGCACAACACCGTATAGTTATTATAGGGAGATTAAGATTGAAAAGATCTGTGAAACTCTGGGGGATTTAACCCTAAATATCAGCGAGGCATTTGCATCCTGCGGTGCTGATTATAATGGCGGCTTTGCAGAAGCCTTCAAAAAAAAGATGGGGATGACACCCTCCGAATACAGAAAGACATTACAGGCTGACGTATGCGATAACAGGAAACAGTCAGAACAAAGCAAGCCCATAATTGATTTTAATCCCATTTATGAATCAGAGGGGCAGCTTTTTGGAGTTGCCGAGCTTTTTCCGATTCCCATTCAGATATTTGGGAGAAATGGTGACATCGTTTTTGTTAATGAGGCTGTGCTCAGGGCGTGGAACGTCAAGGATACCTCTCAGATTATCGGGAAATACAATTTAATCCGCGACCCCTTTGCAAACGGACAACCAGAGCTGAAAGAT
>JAQVWW010000011.1 GCA_028709505.1 Eubacteriales bacterium | reverse complement strand
ACGCAGGCGTCACGCCAGGCGATGAATTTGCTCAAAGGCGGCGAAAAGGAAACCGCTGCCGCCCAGTGGTTTTCCGCGCACGGCGCCGAAGCGCTGCCGGGGTTGATGAAACTGCTGGATTCGCCCCGTCAGGAGCGGGTAGAGGCCGGGCAGAAGGCGCTTATTTCGCTGGGGCAGGACGCCATTGACTATATCAACGCGAACTTTCACAGCTTAACCGCCCGCCAGCAGCAGAACGCCGTCGGCGTCGTCGCCGCCACCGTCAACCGTGAGCGCGTCATGCTGCTGTTGTTTTTGATGTCCTACCCCGACGCCCGTCCGACGATTCTTACGGCCTTCGCCGGCCTGGGCCAGGATGCCGCCGACATCCCGATCAGTCTGCTGCAAAACCCGCAGCTAAAAAGCCAGGTCAAGGACGCTTTTGCCGCGCTGGATGCCCAGGTGGCCGCCGCCGCGCTCATTCCGCTGCTGGAGTCCACCAACGCCACGCAGGCCGCCCAGGCCCAGAGCATGCTGCTGGAACTGGGCGACAGCGCCGCGTCGGCGCTGATTGATTATGCGTTGCATACCGAGCGCCTTTCGGACAGCATCCGCGCGCTGCTGATACAAAACCCCGACACCACCATCGCCGGCATTGCCGCGCACAGCTGCCAGCAGGAGGGCTGCCCGGCTGCGGCGGCCGGTCTGCTGCAGGCGCTGGGCGACGACGCCATTGCCCAGGCGTATCTGGCGCTGGCCCACGGTTCCGATCAGGCCGCGGCGGTGGCCGGCGCCTACTCGCAGGCCATCGGCGTGGATAAGGCCGTCGGCGCAGTGCTGGACGGCAACATTACCGACTCAACTGTACTGGCGCTGGTGGCCGGCGGCTTTTCCGACGCCGCCTCCCAGGAGGCGCTGGCCAAGTATATGCTGCGCAGCTATGAGCAGCCCAACGTGGAAAGCAGCTGCTCGGCGCTGCTGATCGACACGCGCGCCCGGCAGGCGTTCGACGCATTGACCGCCTCCGGCGGCGACGCGCTGCGCTCTTTGCTGTCCACCTATTCCGACGGCGATCTGGCGTAGCTGGCCGGCTTTTTCTCGGCCGCCGCCCAAGCGCCGTCGCTGACCGCCGGCATTGACGCGCTGCTGCCCGGCCAGGACGATCCGCTTTTTCCCAAAGTGCTGACCTGCCTGGCTCACGTCAGCGACAGCCACTTTTCTCTGGTGACGCTTAACGCGCTCAATGCCGCCGACGCTACGCTGCAGCGTGCCGCCATCGATGCGCTGCTGGACGCCTGCCCCGATGGCTCCAAATTCCCCTACGGCGCCGTCGATTACGCCCCCTATGCCGACAGCATCGCGGCGCTCATCGCATCCGGCGACGCCGGCGCCAGCACGCTGGGCCAGTCGCTGCTCAAGTGCATTCCCGAGACTTCGGATAACTTTGCCTTCTTCACCAAAGTGTTTGAAAAGCATCCCACGCAGGCGCTGTTCCAGCAGCTGTCCTCCAGCTATGCCAAAACCAGTGAAGGCCTGCCCGTCACGCTGGACGATGGCAGCTCGCTGCGCGTCAGCGCTGTCGTCATCAAAATCAACCCGTCGTGGAAGCTCATTGCCGCGCAGGACCGGCCCGACACCACGCGGCAGCTGACCGATGTGCTGGGCTATGCCGGCATCGGCGCCGTGTCGTCCGACGCGCCCACGCTGGAGGTCGGCTTTTCGTGCACGCCGCTGTCCAAGGGCTACCCCGGCCTGCTCAGCAAGAGCTACACCGGCTCGGACGTGACCTACACGATGAAACTGACCACCGCCGACGGCAAGAGCAAGACCATATCCGGCCAATATACGGCGCAGCCCCCCGAGAAAATCAGCGTATCCGCCGGGACGATGGCGTATCTGTCCGACGCGCTGGACGGCCCCAACCTGGCCACCATCAAGGCCGCCTACGCCCAGGGGCTGTACAAACTCTTTGGGCTGGAAGCGCTTATCCTGATGAGCCAGCAGGACAGCGGCCTGCTGGAACCCATCAACAAAACCATTATGGGCGGATAACCCAAAGGCGACGCCCCGAAAAACCAGGGGCTGTATTGCGCGGCAAGCAATACAGCCCCTGGTTTTATATCCATCGGCGAAGGGAAAGCCCTGTTCGGCCTTATCTGCCGCGGCGCTGGTGTGGCGCTTTGAAGAGAATACGACCGGCTCTGCTGTTTTCCGCGCCGCGGCATAAAAGAAGACGCCCCACTCCCCTCCGTCTGCAAACCGCACTGCCCGCCGGCCTTCGCGCTTGCCGCGGCAAAAGGTCGGCTACGCTGCCATCATCGGGGCTTGGCAATGGGAAACGGCATCAGAACCGGCGCGCCCGGCACATACGAAAGGAAGCGCTTTGGCTACGCTGCCGAAACATCCCCACTTGCGCCCTTCACTTTATCATCGAGAACCGGTAGGCGGCGTCCAGCCACTTCAGCAGCTGATCATCCACGTCGGCGCAATCGGCGATCAGGACGTGGTGCGTCCAACGATTGGGATACGGTTGCGCCACCTGCCAAATGCGGGGCTCGTTGAGCCGGTAGGATAGGCCGAATGAAACCACCAGTGCGCCGGGCATCCCCCTTTTGCGGCGTAGCGGCAGAGACACCGTCGCGAAGATATGCCTGTTCCGAAAGGAAATCTGGGTTTTGCTCGCCTTGATCGAAATGTTCCCATAGCGCTGCGTCAGCTTGCCGCGCAGCGCCGCATAGACGGGCAGCAATTCGGGGGTTCGATTCAAAAGCAGCATTTCATCTGCATTCATTCCCGCGCCCTCAGTCGGTGGCTTTGTTGGTGCAAATTCCGCTTCTTTTTACCCAGCATACCAAACATGCGGGCCGTGCCGCAAGCGCTATCCATTACGGCGCAGCCGCGCCTGCCAAAAGACTTTGCCGCCGCCGCCTTCCCGGCCATCGGCCAAGACCGGTTGGGAACGCGAACCAAGCAAGCGTTTTCGCGCGGGTACGCGTGCGCGTTTTTTTGCGCGGCGTACGGCTGACGGCGTTCGCTATCTGCGCCGCTACGTAGAATCCTTCGTTATGATACGGTTACTCTTTTTTACAGTTTTGCCCGCATACTGCTCAAAAAGTGGCGCATATGCGTATCGGTGGTCCTGCCGTCAAGGGCAAACCGAAAAAAGCGCGCTGCGGCAGGCATTTGCGTAAAGCGATTGCCGCGCATTGCGCCTGGGCGGGAGGGCGGCCGGAATAAAAACAAAGAGAGACCCCTACGGATCCCTCTTTTTGCGGCTGTACTGCGCTGCTACTTAAACAGCCCTTTGAACCAGTTCACCACTTTGTTGACGGAATTGCCCACTTTCTGGAAGAATCCGCCTACGCTGTCCTGCGCCTGGGATAGCTTGTCCATGGCGCTTTGCAAATCCTGAACATTCTTGAGCAGCTGCTCCGGGTCGATATCCAACTGCGAAATCTTCATGACCAGCTGTACCAGCTGCTCCACCTGCTCGTCGGTTAGCTCCACGTTCATCTCGGCGGCCACGCGCAGCACGATTTCGCGCACCTGCGCGGCGTCTTTGCCCTTGATTTCGTCGAGAATTTTCTTTAATTCGTTGACCAGCTGCGTGGCTTCTTCAGAGCCCAGCACGTCGGCCAGGTTGCCGGTGGTAATCAGCTCTTCGGTAGCCACGTTCTTGGCGTCGCTGTCCAGCTTGGTGCCGGTTAAGTCCTCATAGGCCTTGAACAGCCCGGCCAGCGCGGCGGTGCCCGATACCGGCGTGGGCGCGGCCACGATAATATCGGCGTCGGGGATGCCGGCGGTGCCCAGCGCGGCAATGTACATCTCAGAAGTTACCCAGTTGATGTTGTAGGTCTGCACGCTGATGCCTGCGCCTTCCTCGCGGGTCTTTAAATAGACCGAGGAAAGCGAGCGACTGCCGATTTTTTCAGCGGGCACAAGGCTGCCCACATAGGCCTTCTCCTCGTCGATGGTGATCTCCAGCTCGGGCACGCTGCCTTGGGCGATGCCAAAGTATTCATACACCTTTGTTTTCTGGGCGGCGGATAAATCCTTGCCTACGGTCACGCGATCTTGCGGATCTCCGTCCGCCAGAACAAAACCGCTTCCTGCCAGTATTATCAGCGCGCTCAACGCAACTGCCATCCACTTTTTCAAGCGTATCTCTCCTTCTTGCCACAGGGGCGTCGTTATGCCTCTTTGGATCCTTCTCCTACTACTTTTATACTATATCCTGGCCCGCGCCGCAAGACAATGCGCGGGATTTTAACAAATCAGCAACACGAAAAAAGAAGATTTATCTTGGTTGTTACAAGTGGAACCGGCGAATCAATTCGTTCTTATATTTGCGATCCACAAATATAAACATGCCGGCCAGCGTGGCCAGCGAATAGAACGCCGACGCCAGGCTGGGCCACCAAATGCCCGGGGTTATCCATCCCATCAGCCAGAACAGCAGCGGCAGCAGCCCCAGCAGCGCCGTCAAAAACTGGTAGAGCGTGTAGGCCGTCCAGCGCAGATACCGAACGCACAATATCATCGTGATGGCCAGCGTTGCCGCCACATTCATAAACGGGATGGCGTAGGTCAGCGCCCAGCCTTGGTAGATGCTGCCGCGCAAAAACCATTCCAGCAGCAGCACAAAGCCCGCCGAACCCAATAGCTGCGTCATCAGCCGCCGGGCGATGTTGACTTTGCCCATGATGACGTAACGCACCAGCAACCACACAAACGGTATCCCGCCGACGACCAACAGCGACCACGGCGTGTGCATCCTGTCCACCAAAAAGTTGACGCTTAAGCTGACCGCGGCCGCCAACAGCGACAAAAAGAGGAAAATACGCGACACCACGTGATAGCCCGGCCCATTGTGCTGGGCTGGCCCCAGTTGCGGGTAAGTCTCGCCGGGCGCGCCGCCGGCGCCGTCCTGCGCGCATTCGAGATCGGCGTAGCACAGCGGGCACTTGGCCCCGTCGCTGTCCACCCATACGTCGCACTGCCTGCACCGCTTCACAGGGCGCCTCCTTCGTTGCTCTGCACCGTTACTTGCAGCCCCTGCTGCGCCAACGCGCGGCAGAACAGCTTTTCGACGTCGGGCTCGGTGATGGAGCGGGTAAAATTGATAACCAACCTGCCGCCGTAAGAGCAGGCGGCCACGTTAAGCCGGTTGATGTCGCCCAGCCCCAGCACCACCTCGATGCGCGTGACATAGGGCTGCATGCTCTGCGGCAGCGTCACCTGGCCCAAATTGGAGAAGGCGCAGGTAAACACGCGCTCGCCATAGAGGCGGTAGGCCATACGCAGCGCCACGTTTTTAATGACCAGCGGCGTGGCCCGCAAAAACAGGTTGCGTTCGGCCTGTATGTTGGCGTTGATGCCGCGGGCCAGATTTTGCTGGGTCAGGCCTTCCCGCATTTGCCGGCGCACCTGCTCCAGAATATCGTCAAAGGGCGTGTCCGGCGTCATCTGCGCGCCGATGTTCAGATACGACGAGAAGTTGCGCAACGTGCGCGACCGGAAAAATCGGCGCAGGTTAACCGGCACCGAAATGCGGATAGGCAACGCGTTGGGGCGCCCGGCCACTTGGGCCAGATAGATGGACTGCATCAGCAGCGCCGTCAAATATTCGCCCAGCGTGCAGCCTTTATCGCGGCTTAGCTGCACGGCGCGGGCGCTGTCCATACCCACGCTGGTCAGCCGCAGGCGGCCGTCGCCATCCGGCGTGCCCCGCAGCTGATAGGCCAGTTCTTCCTGGGCGCGCTGGCCGTTTTTGGGGTCATAGTGGGTCAGAAAGCTGTCCTCCACCTCTTCTATCGAAAAGGGACGGTCTTTATCCAGCACATCGCCTTCGGAAGAGACGGCATGGCCCTGCTCGCGCAGGTAATGAAAAACAAGCGCCTTTAAAAAGACGAGGGCGCCGGTGCCGTCGGTTAGCGAATGGAACATCTCCACATTGACTCGCCGCTGATGGTAGCTGATGCGAAACAAAAAGCCCTCGTCGCCCGAGTGATCCATGGGCTGGCACAGCCAGGGCCGTTCGCGCTGTACGCGGGGGCTGGCTTGGGTATTTTCAAAATAATACCAGAACAAGCCCTTATGCAGCCGCACCGCCATCGTCGGAAAGCGCTGCACCACCACATCGGCGGCGCGCTGCAGCGCCTCGGCGTCCACCATGTCGCGCAGCGTGACCGACACGCGAAAGACGCTGCCCCGGCGCTTATTGCTGATGGCGGGATAAATTTTGGCCGCGTTATCCAGCCGATACCAATTTTCCGGTTGCGCCACTGCGGTCCCTCCCTGCTTGCCTGTCGGTTATCCACCGCAGAACCAGTCTATCCCGTTACTTTAGCATTGCGCATGCGGCCTGTCAAGAAACGTCATGGCCGGCGAAAAGCCACTGTCGATCCGGACAAAATTTTGAATTCGCGCCGGTTTGTCGCGCCGGTTTGTATGATCCCTTGGCTCCGGCGACGGCTGGCCGCCGGGCGGGGCGGGCGGCGGTGACGAAAGCTTTCGCCGGCAACAGGGCCGTCCCGGAATCCCGTTGACTCTTCATCACCCGTTATTGTATGGCCCCTTGGCACCGGCTATACGGCAAAGGCGACGGCTGACCGCCGGGCGGCGCAACACAGCGCCGGCTGTTGGCTGCCGATTTCAGCCAGGCCTGAGGCTGCGTGTACCCAACGGGTGTATGTAAGCCGCCTTGTTTGCGTATAGGAAATTAGGCCCAAAGCCGGCGTTTACTTCCCGGCCGGGCCGACGTCTGCTGTGCTACAACCCAGGGGCTCGTTCTGATATAGCGCGGCTAGGAGACAAAAAAAGCGGTGCAGGGCTTTGGTTGCGCCGCATTTTGCCGCCGCGCAACCGGCTGGTATTCCTGCCCTCGCCGGGCGGCAAAAGCTTGATGCGCGCTACCATGATCCCACCCCATCTGCCGGCACAAATCTTCCCCTTACTGCGCCCCTTCCCGCTCAGTGACCCGGCGTGCGTCGGCACGCTCTGCAGGCCGACGCACGCCGGTGGGCGCCGGGCGCCTTCTGCCGTCCATCGCCGGGCGACAAAACTCTGATACGCCCTGCAAGGTTCCAATGCTATCTGCCGGCACAAATTTTTCTCCCCTGTGCGGTCCCTTCCCACGCAGTGACCTGTCGGGCCGACGCCTTTGCGCGCCCTGTCCACTCCCTCCGGCGCCGCCGTGGCTTCGGTCTGTCGGCGCCGGCGTGCGTACGCGGCCCGCTCTTTCCCGCGCTGGCAAAAACCGCGTCGCTACCGTCCTATCCCGCCGCGAATATGTACTCTTTTTTTAGAAAAGGCACAAATTTTTTAGCAACGTTAAAAATGTTTTTATTTTTATGATATTGTATTGATAGCATATCCTATTCATGCCCTGTGGCATGGCAATTTATGATGGAGGATGCAAAGTTATGAGAAGCATAAAAGCACAGCCCCTTACCCGCGACGCCTTCCGTAAATATGGTGATTTCTGCAATCTGCTGCTAGACGGCCCCGGCGGCTTTACCCCGGACATGATCGAGACGAACATGGGCCGGCCCTATCAGGGCGCTTCTTTTGCCATCTGCCGCACGCTTCCTGCCGAGCAGATGGTCGTACGCGCTGCCGAATACCACACGTGGACCGGCGAAGGCATTATCCCGTTGGACGGCGACGTCGTCATCCATGTGGGCAAGGCCGTCAGCCCCCGCGCCAAATGCCCCATTGAGGATATGGAAGCCTTCTACATCCCCAAGGGCACCATGGTTACGCTGAACCCCGGCGTATGGCATATGGCACCGTTCTCGGTGAACTGCCCGGTCAACAACGTCATCGTGCTGCCCCGGCGTACGTATGCCAACGATTGTGAGTTTTACTTCTTCACCGATGAAGAGAAGTTCGCCATCGAGCTGTAACCCAAGTCTATTTTCAGATCAAGCGCCCCACGCTTTGCGCAGGGGCGTTTTTTTACGCCTGTCGGCCGCTGTTTGAAAGAAAGGGTTGTAACCCGCCCCAACCTCATGTAAAATAAAGCGTTGTATAGGACTATCAGGTAAGGAGGCGCTATGCGCATTATTGCGGGCCTGCTGGGCGGGCGGCGGTTTGACAGCCTGCCGGGCTTATCCACCCGTCCCACGTCGGATAAGATGCGCCAAGCGCTGTTTAACATCCTCTACGGCCGTTTGGAAGGCGCACGGGTGCTGGACGGCTTCGCCGGATCGGGCGGGCTGTCCTTTGAGGCGCTTAGCCGCGGCGCACAGCACGCCACGATGGTGGAGCTGGAGCGCGCTGCTTTTTCCCAACTGCTTAAAAATGCCCAGTATCTGGGCGTGCAAGACAGCGTGCAGCTGCTGCAGGGCAACTTTTTCACGCTGGCTCCCCGGTTGGGCCCGACGCCCTACGATTTGATTTTTTTTGATCCGCCCTACCAACAAGGCCTGCTGGAAGCGGCCCTACTGGCGGTACAGCAGCATAAGCTGCTGGCTGACGGCGGCATCGTCGTCTGCGAACACAGCGCCCGGCCAGGCGCGCCGCAGCAGGCCGGCGCACTGGCGCGCTATGACACCCGCCGATATGGCAGCGCCGCCTTGAGCTTCTATCGCGCCGATACGCCTAAGGAGTGATACGTATGAAAACCTGGGTCTATTCCGGCTCTTTTGATCCCATCACCTGCGGGCATATGGATATCATCACCCGCGGCGCGCAGCTGTGCGATAAACTTGTCGTCGGCATCGGCGTCAACGCCGCCAAGTCCGCTTTCTTTACGCTGGACGAGCGCTTGGACATGGTCAAGCGGTGCACCGCGCACGTGCCCAACATCCACGTGGCGCTGTTTGACGGCCTGCTGGTGGACTTTGTGCGCGAACACGACGCCTGCGCCATCCTACGGGGCATTCGCTCAGCCGGCGATTACGAATACGAATGCCAGTTGGCCAGCATCAACCGGCACTTAGCCGACGATGTCGATACGGTCTATCTATCGGCGCTACCGGCGCTTTCCTTTATCAGCTCCACCGTGGTACGTGAACTGGCGCAATACGGCGCCGCGCTGCGCCAGGTGGTTCCTCCGGCGGTGCTGGAGGATATTCAAGCACGTTTCTACCCACAAGGAGGTTCCCACAAATGAACATTATGGCCATACTCGGTTATCTGGAGGAAGAAGTCAACGGCGCGTCGTCGGTGCCCTTTTCCAACAAGTGCTCCATCGACCGTGAAAAGTGCCTCAACCTGCTGGCCGACATGCGCCAGACGCTGCCCGAGGCCATTCTGGAGGCCGAGACCATCCGCAACGAGAAGAACCAGATTCTGTACGATGCGGAAAAGGAATCCGAGGCCATCATTTCCGACGCCGAACGCAGGGCTACGTCGCTGGTGGACGAGCATGACATTACCCAGGCCGCCTACCAGAAGGCCGAGGAAATCATCGCCAGCGCCCAAAACAGCGCCCGGGAGATCCGCCGCTCGGCCAACACGTATGTCGAGGAAATTTTAGGCGAGATGGAAAACTACATCCAGCGCTATCTGGACTTGGTACGGCAGAACCGCGAGCAAATGCGCGGCCGCTGATGCGCCGGCGGGGCGCACCTTTGGGCTGCCAACGGCTCAGCGCCCGGAGTCTTTCTATTTGTAATGGCAGGGGCCGGCCCCTGCCGCCTTTTGCAGCGCAAAGCAATGCGCCCATGACGCGTCATGGGCGCATTGCTTTATGAGCCAAGTATTTTATTGGAACGCAGCCGTCTTTAAGATACCCTCCACCTCTACGCTGAGCGTGGCGTAGCTTTTGGTAAGCTCGGTGTCCCCGTAGTCAAACTGCACGTCGGTGGGCCGTATGCCCAGCAGCGCCTTGCCGTCCTTTGTGGCCAGTACGGTAAAGTCGGCAAAGGCGGCTTCGTCCACGTCGTCCTGATCTATCACCACCACGCTAAAAAGCAGCCCTTCGTAGCTTGTGGCGTGGTTTTTACTCTCGTATACGCGGATGCCGTCGTCAAGATCGCTCACCACATACATATTGCTCTTCCAATCCGCCGGAAACTGCAGCGAAAAGCCCAGGCGATCGTTGACATACACGTCGCCTGCATCCAGCGCCTGGCTTTGGACCCGCTGCCCGGTGGGGGCAATCTGCACCAGCAGCGCCGGCGTGGCTGTGGGCGCTATTTTGGCGGTTTTGGGCTGGGCGCAGCCGCTCAATAGGGCGCCGGCCG
Source organism: Eubacteriales bacterium (assembly GCA_028709505.1). Classification (GTDB taxonomy): domain Bacteria; phylum Bacillota; class Clostridia; order Christensenellales; family UMGS416; genus STF2-111. Next base: position 68 of record JAQVWW010000011.1, on the reverse strand, counting down.
CCATCACCATCAGCCAGACTTTGTAACTTCTCATGCTTCCTCCAAAAAGAGGATGCCGCTTGCCGGCG
>JAQVWW010000340.1:1643-2510 GCA_028709505.1 Eubacteriales bacterium | reverse complement strand
CTACATCGACATGTCGCGCCGGCAGCTGGGCGCGGATACGTGCTGGGTGGTGTGGAACGAAACCACGGTGCTGGGCGATCTGTCTGCCGACGAAGCGCTGCGCCGGCCCATAACCGCTTTTGCGCAGGAGCACGGCGTGACGGTGTTAACCGGCATGCTGTACTACCGCGAAGACGGATTCACGCAAAACGCGCTGGCGGCGGTGGACGCCGCAGGCATCACGCCGCCCTATTGTAAGCAGCGGCTGGTACCCTTTGGCGAGAGCATCCCGTTTGCCGCGGTGTTGCAGAAATGGTGGCCGCAATTGAGTGTCAACCTGCTGCCGGGCAGTCAAAGCACGGTGCTGGCCACCGATCAGGGCACCGTGGCGGCGCTTATCTGCTACGAGTCCATCTTTGCGCAGGTGGCCCGCGCCAACGTGCGCGCCGGCGGCGAAATCATCGTGCTGGTCACCAACGACGCGTGGTTTGGCGACTCGCCGGCGCTGCGTCAGCACCTGGCCCACGCCCGGCTGCGGGCCGTGGAGAGCGGGCGGTGGATGGTCCACGCCGCCAACAGCGGCATCTCGTGCTTTGTATCGCCCACCGGGCAGATAAGCGGCGAGCTGCCGGCGTTTATGCCCGCCTCAACCCGCCAGCGGGTGGGGCTTAGCCGGCGGCGTACGCTTTACAGCCATTTAGGCGACGCCATACTGCTGCCCGGCGCGCTGCTGATGCTGTGGGACAGCGCCAAAATACTATCGGCAAAAACGGCGCGGTATGGTAAAATGTGCCTAACTCACAAAATCAATGCCACAGGAGGACTGCGCCATGTTTTTTCTGGGAACCGGGGCGGCGGAGATGGTGCCCAACCCCTTTTGTCGTTGCC
>JAQVWW010000340.1:0-1633 GCA_028709505.1 Eubacteriales bacterium | reverse complement strand
CTGTATGCCAAAGCGCCCGGCAGACGCGCCAGACGCCGCGCAAACGCAGCGCGATGCTGCTAAACCCGCAGACCCTATTTGACTTCGGGCCCGACGTGATGGCGGCCAGCCAGATGTACGATAGGCCGTTTCATCAGCTGAAGCGGATTTTTTTGACGCACACGCACGAAGATCATTGCTGCTTTGCCAACCTGGAGGTGTTGACGATGACCGACGACTGGGCGGGTAAGCGGCTGGATGTCTACCTGTCCCCGGCGGCGCACCGCTGGGTCTATGCGTATCTGGACGCGGTGCGGCCGGTCTACCGCGGCGACATCGGCCTGGAGCGGCTGCTGCACAAAGGCGATATTCGCTTTTGCCCGGTGACGCCGTATCAGCCCTTTACCGTCGACGATCTGAGCGTTTTTGCCGTCGAGAGTAACCACAAAGTAACCGCCAGCCAAGAGTATGCGCTAAACTATATGGTGACCACACCCGAGGGGCAAAAGGTGCTGTACGTATGCGATTCGGGCCTGTACGATGCAAAGAACTATCAGGCGCTCAGCGGCGCGGCGTTGACGCATCTGGTGATGGAGTGCACGTTTGGCTCGGCCGACCTGCCCGCCGACAGCACGCATTTGAACGCGGCGCACTTTGTCAGCATGGTGGGCCAAATGCAGCAACACGGCATTGTAAACGGCGATACCCGCATCTACGCCACGCATATCAACCAGGTGCAGCACTACAACCATCAGCAGCTGCAGGCGTATATGGACGCGCACAGCCCGCTGCCGGTGACGGTGGCCCGGGACGGCATGGAAGGATAGCGCCGCAGATTTTTCACATCGCCAGAATGGGTTGTTTTATAGCAATTTTCGCAGGGTATACTATTGATAAGAACACAGGCTGTGTTGTGTGGCGGGCCATTGGTTCCGGAGGCCTGTGAGGAAAGGGGTACATGACATGAGGATCAACATCACTGGAAAAAATATCGACGTCACTGCCGCGCTCAAGCAGATGGTGGAAAAAAAGCTGGGGAAGCTGGAGCGCTTCTTTCGGCCCGAAACCCCGGTAAACGTGGTACTGTCTGTGGACGGCTACCGGCAGATTTGTGAAGTGACGATACCTTTTTCGGGGGTTGTGCTGCGTGGCGAGGTGTCCACCGACGATATGTATGCGTCCATCGACGAAGTGCTGGAGGTGCTGGAGCGGCAGATCCGCCGGCATCGTACCAAGCTTGCCAAGCGTTTTCGCGGCGGAGAAACGCCGGAACTGCCCGCTTGGGCCGATGAGGACGACGGCGACGAAGAAGCGGCCGACGGCCCAAAAATCGTCCGCACCAAGCGTTTTGCCATAAAACCGCTGCTGCTGGACGAGGCGGCGCTGCAGATGCAGCTGCTGGGCCACGACTTCTTTGTGTTCCTCAACGCCGATACCGAGGAAGTCAACGTCATCTACAAGCGCAAGGATGGAAACCTGGGGTTGATTGAGCCGACGTTTGACGACGACGACGAGTAGAACCCTTGCTTCTTTATAACGCCCGCAGCAGGGCGCTTTGGATAACAGCAGGCGGCACCACACGGTGCCGCCTTTTTACGTCTGCTCTGGCGGCGGCGCGCGGTACCTTTAAGGCCGCGGGAAATTTCGCCCAAGC
>JAQVWW010000339.1 GCA_028709505.1 Eubacteriales bacterium | reverse complement strand
ATCCCCATAGGCTCGGTGCTGGGCAGCCAGCTGCTGTCGGGCCGGGGGCCGCTCATCTACGTGCGCATCATACCGGTAGGGTCGGTGATTACCATCTTCAATACCGAGTTTGAGAACGCCGGCATCAACCAGACCCGATACCGTATCATCATGAATGCCGACACTTCGGTACGCATTGTCATGCCCGGCGGCGGACAGAAGGTGGAGATCAGTGCCGAAATCCCGGTGGCCGAGGCCATCATTGTCGGCGACGTGCCCGGCAGCTTCGTGCAGGTGGACGACACATCCAAGCTGGACATTGCCCAGGCGGTGGAGTAGTCGCCGGAGTAGGAAGCTGTGACCGGATCATCACAAAACAGGCTTGCGAAAACGTTTTCGCAGGCCTGCTTTTACGTACGGACGGGGCGGGCAAGAAGGTTCTCCAGCATGCCGGGCGCCGGCGCAAAGGCTGTGGTGCGGCGTCGCCAGACAACCGGACGCCGGGGTCGACGGGCAACTCGTGCCGTAGCGTCGCGCCGGCCAGCCCCTGTACCGGATATTCCCGCAGGCGTTGCGCTGCCCGTCGCCGTCGGCAAAATAGCAGCGTGGCGTGACGCCGGATACCGTGCGCCGCGCCGCAAAAAACTTCCGGCACACCCGGATCAGCCAAGGGCGGCCGTCCCGGGGCCGTGCAACAGCTTTGTGTAAGGGATTTCTTAAAAAAGCCTGGGGCGGATATCCGCCCCAGGCTTTTTTCCATCCATAGATGGCAAGCTGCATTTCCCTATTGCGTAGCGTGTTAGCCGCTACAGGCTAAGCCCCAGACGGTTTAGCGCGTTATCGTGCAGAAGGAGCTTTGCCGTGGCAAGTGCCTCGTCCTCGTCCATCTGCCCGCCGTCAACCTTGCGCGCCAGCGCCCGGGACACCATACGCCGCGCCATCAGCTGGTGACCATAGATGCCGTCAACAAACAAATAGTCTCCGCCAAACGCCAGGATTTTGTTGCGCGGCACCAAATCCAGATATTCGCACAGCGCGTTTTCGGCGGCGGTGGGCGAGATGATGTTGGCCCACGCGAAATCGACGCTCACATTGGCAAACAGCTTGGCCAGCACGCCCACCTGGGCCACATAGGGATAGCCGATGTGGAACAAATCGAACTGTATCTGCGGGTATTCCAGAAAAAGATTGTTCAGCAGCAGCGGGTCGGAGTGGGCAACCATGTTGCCGTTTCCTTCCTGATAGCCGGTATGCACCTGGATAAACGTATCCAGCGTGGAGATGACCGACAGGCAGTGGTGCAGAATATAATCCTGCAGCGCCAGAGGCGCCTGGTAGGGTTGGCCGGTTTGGATGGCTTTGAGCGCGCCGGAAAACAGCTCCCGGGCCACCGCTTTCTCCACACGGGCAAAATGTAGCGGCCGCTCGTAGGCCACGCCCAGCTTAAAGCCCACATAGCCGTTCTCCCGGAAGTTTTGGATATCCCGGGTCACCGCCGCCAGAAACGAGTCGAAGTCGGAAATCTCTATGCCGGTATACGCCACCATGTCGTTGACCTGACCAAACCGGGACAGATACGGATCCAGCCGCTTCACCAGCAAGAAAAGCTGTGCGTCGTAATCATCGGCGCGCAGCCGATACCCGGGGCAATCCACAATACTGCGGTCAATATGGCATAAATCCTTTAAAACATGGCGGTAGTGATGCGGATTTTCCACGCCGGCCTGAAACCGCGCATTCAGCTCTTCAATGGTGTCCCCGGTGATCTTCTCGATGCCGTAAACCCCCCGAGCGCTAAGGTCCAGGCTGCGCCCGTAGCCGGTGTGGCGGCAGAGGTCCCACCAGGGCGAAAGGGCGCGAAACCGGTCGGCGATGGGCAGCTCGGGATTGCGTGCGTGATCCAGAATATTGCGGGGCATGCCGGCGCTAAGCAGGTCTTTATCAAAATAATGGCTTAAAAATTCGGTCAGCACATCGCAGGGCAGTTCGCGATTTTGCTGGCGCAGGGGCACATGCTCATGCGTATCCATAATGGGCAGCACAGCGATGGACTCAAATAATTTCTCGGCGGTGGTCATCGGCATCACATCCATTTCCTTTCGTTGCAAGAGATAGAAATAGTATACGCTTAAAAAAGCGCGAAAGAAAGCAAGGGCTGCTTTGCCGCCGGATCATGCCCCGCAAACTCAATAAGGAACACCATAGCGCCGCCCTATCGGCCAGACAGACCACAAGGTCGGCGGGGAACTCGTCCCGCAGCAGTGCGCCGGCCCGCAGAAAAATTTCCCGGCGCGCCTGAATCAGCGGATGAACGACCAGATGGAGCAGTTCATACAGCACGGTTTCGGGCCGCAGTGCGCCGCAGCTGACCAGCAGCCGGTCGTCGTGGGCAGGGTAATCGGGCAATGGGCGCATTTGATGGGGTTAAGCAACCTGGATACTTCCCGCACAGGCGCGGCATCACGCCCGATGCAGGTATCCATAATGCGCCGCACGCGGCGTAACTGCGGCTCCTTTTGGCGGTTTTGGCGCC
>JAQVWW010000338.1 GCA_028709505.1 Eubacteriales bacterium | reverse complement strand
CCCGAAGGCACCGCCGCTGCGCCCTTTACGCCGTTTTGCAGCGTGATTTCGGTATGGACGGTGGGCATGCCCCGGGAATCCAGAATTTCCATGGCCTGTATGGTTTCAATCGCATATTGGTTGTGCATCGCAAATCCTCCTTTGTGTCGGCGCCGGCTCACATCGGCGCACGTCTTAGGCAAAGCGGCGGGAAAGACCGCCGCAATCACATCGGGCGGCCTGCACCGCCCGCAAATGGCTGGCGTATGGTTTTGTTATGTTATTAGTGTACCCAGCTTGCGCCCGGCGTAATTGACAATTTGCATAAAAAGCGTTGTCAAAGCGTTACGGCAAAAATGCGGCGGCCTTTATGCCAAAAACCGGGCGGCGCACATACGCCGTCCGGTAGGCGCCGCCACGACAGATCGCGACGGCGACAGATACCAATTTTCCTTGCTAATATCCGGCCTTACCGGAAAGCTTATTCCAGCTCGAACGCGCCGGTATACAGCTGATAGTATTTGCCCTGCTGGGCGATAAGTTGCTCGTGACTGCCCCGCTCGATGATGCGGCCGTGCTCCAGCACCATGATGACGTCGGCGTTGCGCACGGTGGACAGCCTGTGCGCGATAACAAACACCGTTCTGCCCTTCATCAGCGCGTCCATGCCCTTTTGCACGATGGACTCGGTACGCGTATCGATGGATGACGTGGCTTCGTCCAGTATCATCACCGGCGGATCGGCCACCGCCGCGCGGGCGATGGAGACAAGCTGGCGCTGGCCCTGGGAAAGGCCGCTGCCGTCGCCTTCCAGCATCGTCTGGTACCCCTGGGGCAGCATGCGGATAAAGCCGTCGGCGTTGGCCAGCTTGGCGGCGGCGACGCACTCTTCGTCGGTGGCGTCTAACCGGCCGTAGCGGATGTTGTCCATGACGGTACCGGTGAACAGGTTTACGTCCTGCAGCACCACGCCCAAAGAGCGGCGCAGGTCGGCTTTTTTAATCTTGTTAATGTTGATGCCGTCATAGCGGATTTTACCGTCGGCAATGTCGTAAAACCGGTTGATGAGGTTGGTAATGGTGGTCTTGCCGGCGCCGGTGGCGCCTACAAAGGCCACCTTCTGGCCGGGGTGGGCATAGAGCGTGATGCCGTGCAGCACCGGGTTGTTCTGCTCATAGCTAAAGTCCACGTCAAAGAAGCGGATCTCTCCTTTTAACGGCGTATACGTGATCGTACCGTCGCTGTGCGGATGGCGCCAGGCCCACTGCTCGGTGCGTTGCGTGCATTCTACGATATCGTCGCCGTCGCAGCGGGCGTTGACCAGCGTCACATAGCCTTCGTCGTGCTCGCCGGGCTCGTCCATCAGATCAAAGATGCGCGACGCACCGGCCAGCGCCATGGCCACCATGTTAAACTGCATCGATATCTGGCCGATGGGGTTGATAAAGCTGCGTGACAGCGTCAAAAACGACACGATGGTGCCTATGGTCAGCACGTTGACGCCGGTTAGGGTTACGTTGGTCAAGCCGGCGATGCCCGCCGCGCCGCCTACGATGGCCAGCAGCACATACAGCAGATATCCCATGTTGCCCACCACCGGCATCGTGATATTGCCATATTTGCCGGCCTGCGTGGCGCTATAGCACAGCTCCTCGTTGCGGATGTCGAACTCCTCTTTTACCTTCTCTTCGTGGCAGAAAACCTTGATAACCTTTTGGCCGTTTATCATCTCTTCGATGTAGCCGTTTACCGTGCCCAGCGCCTGCTGCTGGCGCACAAAGAACGTGCCGCTGCGTCCCACCAGCACCCGCATGACCCGCACCAACACCAGCGCGAAGACCAGCACGAACGCCGTCAAGCCCACGCTTAAATACAGCATCGATACAAACGCCGCCAGCACCGATATCAGCGACGAGAACATCTGCGGCAGGCTCTGGGATATGGCCTGGCGCAACGCGTCGGTGTCGTTGGTATAGCGGCTCATCACATCGCCGTGCGTGTGCGTGTCGAAATAACGGATGGGCAGGCTTTGCATGTGCGTGAACATATCATCGCGGATTTTTTTCAGCGTCCCCTGCTCGATGGTCACCATCGTACGGTTATAAAGCAGCGTGGCCAGCACGCCGGTTAAATAGATGACGCCCATCACGCTGATGGCCTGCACAAGGCCGGTGAACACCGGGTTGGGCTGGCCCAGTAGCGGCAAGATATAGTCGTCAATCAGCCTTTGTAAAAACAGTGCCGAAATGGCGCTGACGCCGGCGCTTATCAGGATACACACGACGACAAACAGCAGCCTAAGCCGATATTCGGCCATATAGGACAGCAGTCTTTTAATGGTACCGGGCTTAAAACGCCGGATGGCCGGCCGACCCTCTTGGTGCGGGGCGGCGTTGCGTTTGGGCGACATTCTATCCATGAAGCGCGCCTCCTTTGCTCTGCGATTCGTAGACTTCCCGGTAGATGGCGCAGGAGGTTAGCAGCTCCTGATGCGTACCGACGGCGTCTATCCTGCCGTCGTCCAGCACGATGATGCTGTCGGCGTCCTGCACCGACGCCACA
>JAQVWW010000337.1 GCA_028709505.1 Eubacteriales bacterium | reverse complement strand
CGTGTGCTCTTCCGATCTGATCACTTTGAGCCGGGCATCTACGTCGACATCGTCAGCGGGCGGCCGTTGTTCGTGTCGACCGACAAGTTCGAATCAGGCTGCGGGTGGCCGGCCTTCTCGCGGCCCATCGACGAGCAACTGCTGACGCAGCTGAGCGATCATTCCTACGGGCGGCAGCGCATCGAGGTGCGCGCGGCCGATTCGAATGCGCATTTGGGTCACGTTTTTGACGACGGGCCGGCGGAGCTGGGCGGGCTGCGCTATTGTATCAACAGCGCGTCGCTGCGCTTTGTGCCGCGCGGCGATATGGAGCAGGCGGGATATGGCGCGTGGATCCCGCTGGTAAAATAGACCTGTGATGCCGTGGCCCGGCGTCTCGAAAGGCGGCGCGCTGCGGCAACGCATGGTTTTAGGCCGGCCGCGCGTGTTTTTCCCGCCGTGTGGTGCTATCGATGAAAAACGGCCATATAAAAAGAGTACGCGCCTTTGCCGGCGTACCTTTCCCAGTAGGGGGCGAAAGGACGGATATTGCCATGTTTCGTGAAATTGTATCGGGCGCCACGTACCGCTGTCTGATTGACGGCCAATGGAGGGACGGGCGCGTTCATCCGCCCATCGACGTGACGTCGCCCTGCGACGGTCGGGTCATCGGGAAAATACAGGCTCTTTCCAAAGAGGAAGTCGACGAAGCGTTTGCCGCCGCCAAGGCCGCGCAGAAAAAATGGGCGCAGACGCCGGTCAACCATCGTGCGGTGCTGCTGCACAAGGCCGCCGATCTGCTGGAGGAGCACTGCGACGAAATCGCCCGGATTCTGTCTGAGGAGATCGCCAAGGACATCGATTCGGCGGTTTCCGAGGTGCAGCGCACCGCCGACTTCATCCGCTTTACCGCCGACGAAGGCAAGCATATGGAAGGCGAAACCGTGGGTGCGGATCACTTCCCCGGCTTTAAAAAGCAGCGCTTTTCGGTGGTGACGCGCGTGCCGCTGGGCGTGGTGCTGGCCATTGCGCCGTTTAACTATCCGGTCAATCTGTCGGTGTCAAAAATTGCGCCGGCGCTGATGGCCGGCAACAGCGTCATTTTAAAGCCGCCTACCGCCGGCGCTCTTAGCGCGCTGTATCTGGCCGAAGTGTTCCGCGCAGCGGGGCTGCCCGCCGGCGTGCTAAACACGGTAACCGGGCGCGGCTCGGAAATCGGCGACTATCTTGTCACGCATCCGGACGTGGATTTTATCAGCTTCACCGGCAGCACGGCGGTGGGCCGGCGCATTGCGAGCCAGGCGCAGATGGTGCCGCTGCTGCTGGAGCTGGGCGGCAAAGACGCCGCCATCATTTTAGAAGACGCGGACTTGCAGGATGCCGCCAAGAACATTGTAGCCGGCGCATACAGCTATTCGGGCCAGCGCTGCACGGCGGTAAAGCGCGTGCTGGTGATGGAAAGCGTGGCCGACGAGTTGGCGGCGCTGCTCAAGGCCCATGTGGATAAGCTCAAAGTGGGTCTGCCGTCGCAACCGGTGCAGATCACGCCGCTTATCAATAAGCAGGCGGCGGATTTTGTGCAGGAACTGATAGACGATGCCGTGGAGAAAGGTGCTCAACTGCTGTGCGGCGGCCGGCGGGAGGGGAACCTCATTTATCCGACGCTGTTTGACCGCGTGACCACCGACATGCGCCTGGCCTGGGAAGAGCCGTTTGGCCCGGTGCTGCCCATCCTGCGCGTGCAGAGCGTGGACGAGGCCATCCGCATCGCCAACGACTCCGAATACGGCTTGCAATCGGCGGTGTTCACGAAGAATATCGACCGCGCTTTCTATGTGGCCAACAATTTGGAAGTGGGCACCGTCCACATCAACAACAAAACCGAGCGCGGCCCCGATCATTTCCCGTTCCTGGGCGTCAAGGCATCGGGCATGGGCACGCAGGGCATCCGCTACAGCATCGAGGCCATGAGCCGCCCCAAGGTGGTCATCATCAACCTGGGCGACGAGCGGCACGAGTAAATTTTTGGGCAAAACCTGCGGACGCCGGCGGATATGCCGGCGTCTGTTTTTGCGTGCGGGCAGCGAAAAAAGGACAGGGAAGGGATGAAGCGCATTCTTTGGGGGGTGTTTTCGGATCGGGCAGCGTTTCCCTTCTTTTTGTCCCATGCGCCGTATGAAATCCCGCCCATGGCGCAATGCGCCTGATCAGGGTTAGCCGGAGAAGCGCTGCTTTTCCGCGGCCATCACATCATAAGCCGCGGCGTTTCTGCGGCGTATTGGCGCGGCTGTGTGAAATGCGCGGGGAGGGAACCCGGTTTGCCGCTTTTGGGGCCATGGATATACAAAGAGCGTTTTGCAAGCAAAACGCTCTGGAACATTTCTCTGCGATTCCGCCTACCATAAGGTTTGCGGCACGGCACGCGGGAGAACCCCTGGGCAAGAAACTATCGGTTGCGCATCCGTTGGATTTGTTCGTTCATCTTTTTCCCCATCCGCTTATTATACATAGCAAATGCAAGCCATATCAGGAAGGCTATCGCCAGCTGCCCCAGCACCACCAGC
>JAQVWW010000336.1 GCA_028709505.1 Eubacteriales bacterium | reverse complement strand
TGCTATGCGTTTTTTTGACAAAAAATAACGCAAAAATGATTCTGTGTGTTGATTTCTTGCGCTTGGCATGGTAGTCTATACGCGTCATGAATAATTATGCACATGGGACGTCCAAATGGGGCAAGAGGTTTGTATGAATTTGCTTAGTTATTTAGCGTCTTACTTGGATTGTCAGTACATTTCGGATTTGCATTACATCTGCATTACCCAAGGGCAGGCCAACCATATCCGTGCCATCCCCGAAGACAGATTTTCGCTGAAGGAGTACAACATCGCTGCCCAGTATATTGCCGGTGCCGGCGGTGACTTTCCCACCATCGCGCAAGCCAGCGCCGCCATTGTACAGGCGCTGCTGACACAACAAGACGAATCCTCGGTATTTTAACAAATACTCCGCACAACCTGCGCCGCCCCAATCGGAAAGGGTTTGGGGTGGTTTTTTATGCGCCGGTACCGGACCGCCCACCGGCGGCAGCAGAAATGAATTTGGAAAGGGTTCGCCGAACAACGAGGGTCCGTGCACAAAAAAGCGGCGGGCCTACCGGCCCGCCGCTAAAACCATCGTCTTAGGATTGTTTGATTAAGCTCCAGCTGGCCTGCACGTCGTCAAAGGCCGACGACGCCTGGCTTAGGTTGAGCGTATCACCGTCCAGCTGATACAGGTAGTACTCGGCGCCGTAATCGGTGCGAATCATCAGCACTTCACCGCCGTATCGGGCGGTGCCGGTGATGGTCTTGGCTTCGCCGCCGGCGCCGGGCATGCTCAGCGTAATGTTATTCTGGGCGTCCAGCTGCATGCTGAAGGTGCCGTCTTCACTCTTCCACGATCCGGTGATGAATTCGGCGTCGCCGTTGATGTCGTCGATATGATCGTCGCACACCATAAGGGCCGTGCCGCCCACTTCGTTGCTGACGTACATGGTGCCGCCCCAGATGTCGAAGCTAAAGTCCAGCTCGTTGCCCTGGGTGTCGCGCACGTTCATCGTGCCGCCGCCGAAGGCCTCCCAGGTAAAGCTCTGGTTGCTGCCGCCCACAATATTACCGGTGCCGTCCTCGTTGAGCACGATGGAATCGGGCAGCTCGCCTTCATCGGAGCTGGCGATGCTGTTCCACGAACCGGCAAAATCGGTGTTAGGCCGCCGGCTGTAATAGGAATATTCGGCGCCGCCGCTGATACCCACCTCCAGCAGGTTCAGCACGGTATTTTCGTCGCCCAGCGTATAGCCGTAATATTCGTGCAGCTGGCTGTCGGCGTTGTACACGCGCAAAATCCCGTCCCGCGCGAAGTACGTGCTCTTAAGCTCATAGGTTGCATCGATATCCGAAGCGTTGTATTCGCCGGCGGCGGTCAGTTCGATGTAGTTGACGCCTTGGCTGTCCAGCCACTTGTTGCAGACCAGGCTGTCGCTGGCGCCGTTGACAAACACATCGGGCGCGATGAACGACAGCTGTATGCCCATGACGCTGTTTTCCAGCATCAGTTGATAGCCGTTGATGACATAAGTAAACACAAACACCTGGTTATCATCGGTCTTTAGCGTTAGATGCGCGCCCGAGGACGACCATTTGCCGCCCATATCGCCCAGCATCATCGTGCCGTCGCTGCGAAGCTCCATGACGTCTTTCCAGGCGCCGTAAGGCTCGTACAGCTCCCATGTGGCGGCCAATGTGGCGCTCTGGCTCTCGCCGGCTGCGGCCGGATCGCTGCTATTTTGCGTTTTGCACCCAGCCAGCGCAAATGCGCCGGCGCAGAGCAATACGGTCAACACAATACTGATTATTTTCCTCATCTGATTCTCCTTTCGGCGCCGGATTACCGTCTTTCTCCCGTGTCCCCGGCAAAAACATCAGGCGCAGCCGCATGCGGCAGCATACGCGTTGTCATTATACTACAAAACAGGCATGAAAAAAAGACCGGCGGCTTTTTCAGCATTGTTAAAAAAAGGCCTTTTGGCCTTTTCCCGTACGGTTTGCTGTTGCCGCGGGTTTTCCGTGAGGTTTTGCCTTCGGGCATCGCGCAAAGGGTGCGCCCTGGCCCGTTCCATAGGCATGCGTAAAGGATACCCTGCTGCGCGGCCCGTGGCCTGCCCCGCCAAAGAGTACGCCGACGCAATACATTCTTCTCCCATCCGGCTTTCATGTCGCCCTCGTTGCCAGCGGCGGCAGAGCGAATGTCTTAGCGGCAGAATTCATTTCTTACCCTACAAGATGTGGAAAAGGGAAACTTTGCTTCCCATTCATCCCATCGACGGGCACGGCAAAGCCCAAACCTTTGCAGGCTTGGGCTTTCCGGTCCTTAGCTCTGCCGCTTTACGGCGTTTTCGGCCAGTTCGATGGCGACTTTTACCATCCTGCCGCAATCCCGGGACGAGACGTTGCCCCATCCCTGGTTATGCACCTGGTCGTATACGCCCATTTTGCGGGCAATCTCTTGCTTGAGCCCTTCGGACATCATGGTTTTAGCCATGCGGCGATTCCTCCTTGAAAAGAATTTAGAAATCCCCATTGGCAGTTTGTGCAACGCGGCGCTTTCTATGCTGGCAGGTT
>JAQVWW010000335.1 GCA_028709505.1 Eubacteriales bacterium | reverse complement strand
TGATGCTGCGCTGTGTGTTGGCGTTCTCTTGGATGCGCCAATCCTTATCCTGCAGATAATCGCTGAACATATTGATGGTGGCGCCGATGAGGGCGTTCATCTCGCGGGCGCCCTTGCGCTTTTCCCGATATAAAATATAGGCCTTGGCGGTGCGGGCATGGCCGGTTTCGATGAGCACTTTCTCTACGATATCCTGCACGCCTTCCACGTCGGCCACACCGTCGGGATATTTACGCGCAGCGATTTCGATGACCTGATCGGTCAATTGCTCGGCGGTGGAAAAATCGTTTCCCCCCACCGCGTTGGCCGCCTTAAAGATGGCCCAGGCAATTTTCTCCCTCTTAAACGGCTCCAGCGTGCCGTTTCGCTTTCTGATTTTGGCAATCACGTCATTGTCCTCCTCGATATCGGCCTATCTTGTATGTGGATTGTCTTACAACCACAAGTTGTTGTGTTTTTATTATACCCCAATGGATGGCGCATATTCAATACCCTTTTGGCGGTCTTTGTATTTTTTTAAAGACGGACCGGCTGCCGGCCGCCGAATGTTTTTTTTGCCGCGGTACGCAAAATAATAGTTGCCAGCGGTAGAGGATTGTGGTATCTTTCATAGTGGGGAAAGTTAGAATTTATTTTCCCAAAAATCCTGTTGGCTCATTCCGCTGCCCTCGGTTTTGTGGCCCGCGGATGAAACATATTTACTTTTGGAAGGAGAAATTTTGCTATGTCTTGCATCAAAGAATACCTTGCATCTCTGGGCATTATTCACCCCACGGCCGTACACCATAACCTGCCTATTTCCAGGCTGACCGAGGCCGCCGTAGCCCGGGGGGAAGGCACGCTGTGTAATACCGGTGCGCTGGTTGTCAACACCGGAAAATATACCGGACGCTCGCCCGACGATAAGTTTGTCGTCGATACGCCGGACATCCACGATGAAATCGACTGGGGCAAGGTCAATTCGCCCATTTCCAGCGAGAAGTACGACGCCATCTATCGGCGCGCCTGCGCTTATCTGCAGGGCCGCGATATCTACGTGTTCGACGGCATCGCCGGCGCCGATCCCAAGTACGCGCTGAACATCCGCGTCATCAACGAGTATGCCAGCCAGAATCTGTTCATCCACCAGCTGCTGCTGCGGCCCACCGAGGAACAGCTTGCGGATTATCAGCCCCAGTTTAAGATCATTGCCGTCCCCGGCTTTAAGTGCATCCCTGAAATCGACGGCGTCAACTCCGAGGCCGCCATTTTGCTCAACCTGTCCAAGAAGGAAGTACTCATCTGCGGCAGCCAGTACTCGGGCGAGATGAAGAAGGCTGTCTTCACCGTCATGAACTACATGCTGCCCCATCAGAACGTCTTCCCGATGCACTGCTCGGCCAACGTGGGCGCCGCCGGCGACGTGGCCATCTTCTTCGGCCTTTCGGGCACCGGCAAGACGACGCTGTCGGCGGATCCCGACCGTATGCTCATCGGTGACGACGAGCACGGCTGGTCTGAAGAGGGCGTCTTTAACATGGAAGGCGGCTGCTACGCCAAGTGCATCAACCTCTCCCAGGAGAACGAGCCGCAGATCTGGAACGCCATCAAGTTTGGCGCGCTGGTCGAAAACGTCGTGATGGACCCCGATACGCGCGAGTTTGACTTTGACGACGATTCGCTGACCGAGAATACCCGCGTGGGCTACCCGGTGGATTTCATTCCCAACTGCCTCATCCCCGGCGTGGCCGGCCTGCCCAAGACGGTGGTCTTCTTAACCGCCGATGCCTTTGGCGTGCTGCCGCCCATCGCCAAGCTGGATGCCAACCAGGCCAAGTACCACTTCGTGTCGGGCTACACGTCCAAGCTGGCCGGCACCGAGCGCGGCATCGTCGAGCCTGAAACCACGTTCTCCACGTGCTTTGGCGCGCCGTTCCTGCCGCTGCATCCGTCGGTTTACGCCGACTTGCTGGGCAAGAAGATGGAAGAACATCACGTTAACGTCTATCTGGTCAACACCGGCTGGTCCGGCGGCAAGTACGGCGTAGGCAAGCGCATGTCGCTGAAGAACACCCGCGCCATGTTAAGCGCCGCCCTCAATGGCCAGCTGGAAAACGTCGAGTACGAGCTGGATCCCATCTTCAACGTGCAGGTGCCCAAGACCTGCCCCAACGTGCCTGCCGAGATTCTCAATCCCCGCAACACGTGGGCCGATAAGGACGCCTACGACGCCACCGCCAAAGACTTGGCCGCCCGCTTCGTCAAGAACTTCAAAAAATATGACCATATGCCCCAGGAGATCGTCGACGCCGGCCCCAAAGCCTAATGGCGTAACCGTATTTCCTCTTCAGGCCGCGGCTTTTTCGCGGCCTGTTTTTATGCCGGCATACCCGCGTCGCTTTTCATCTGCGACGGCTGTCCGATAGCCGGCCGACGAAGGCAAGCTATGACAGACAACATGCCGGCGCCGGCGCGCCGGGCGCCTGCCCCGCACAGACGTGGCCCGGCGGCGCAACAGGCCCCCATCGGTATAGGCGTTCAGCGGCGATGCGGGATACCGGATCCCGGCT
>JAQVWW010000334.1 GCA_028709505.1 Eubacteriales bacterium | reverse complement strand
CCCAGAATATCTCGCCCACAGGCTCGTAGATGAGCACCTGCTTTAAGAACTCGACGGCTTTGCTCAGGCCTTCCATGTTGGACATGAGGCTGTCCTCGTGCTCAATGGAGATGGCGCCGTCGTAGCCGATAAGGCGCAGTTCGGACATCATGGCCTTCCAATCGCTCATGTCGTGGCCGTAGCCCACCGAGCGGAAAAGCCACGAGCGATTGATTTCATCGCCGTAGTGTTTGGTATCCAGCACGCCGTTGACGGGCGTATTGATGTTGTCAATCTTCGTATCCTTGGCGTGGAAATGCCACATGCAGTCCTTCAGCGCGCGGATGGCCTTGACCGGGTCGATGCCCTGCCAGTACAGGTGCGAGGGGTCGAAGTTAGCGCCGATTTCAGGGCCGACGGCCTTACGCAGCTTCAGCAGCGTCTCGGGGTTGTACACGCAAAAACCCGGATGCATCTCAAAGGCAATCTTGCTGACGCCGTGCTCGTGGGCAAACTTGACCATCTTCTTCCAGTAGGGGATGAGTACCTTGTTCCACTGATAGTCCAGCACGTCGATAAAATCCGGCGGCCAGGGGCAGGTCACCCAGTTGGGCATTTTATCGCTGCGCGAGCCGCCCGGGCAACCCGAGAACGTAACGATGGTATCCAGGCCCAGTTTTTCGGCCATCAGGATGGCATTACGGATATCTTGGTCAAACCCGGCGGCCTTTTCCTTATCCGGGTGTACCGGGTTGCCATGGCAGGACAGCGCGCTAAGCGTCAGGTTGTGCCGCTCAATGGTGGCTTTGAACTCGTTGAGCTTGGCCTCGTCGGCCAGCATTTCAGCGGGGTCGCAGTGCGCCTTGCCCGGATACCCGCCTACGCCAATTTCAATAGCCTGTACACCCATATCTTCCAGCTTCCGGCAGGCCTGCTCCAGCGTATCACCGCCCAAAACCACGGCAAAAACACCAAGTTTCATGTTATGTCCTCCTTTATAGATGATTTTATGTGCATTTCTACTATACATCTTTTCCCAAACTTTGCCTAGATGGTAACGCCAATTCTTACACAATTTAAACAATTGTCCCGGCATGTCCCGGCATATTCGGCCTGTTGCGCCGGCCGGGCGCCGCGCACGTTCTTTTTGGCCCCGGCATACGCTGCTATCAGGCAGCGCCGTCATATCGCTGTCTGTTTGGAGGATTACCATGCCTGAAACGCAATGCATGCCTGCTTTGGGCAGCCCGGCGCCAAACTTTACCGCAACCACGACGCAGGGGCCTTTATCCTTAAGCGATCTGTCGGGAAAATGGGTGGTGCTCTTTAGCCATCCCGGCGATTTTACGCCGATTTGTACAACAGAATTTATGGCGTTCGCCCAGGCCTATCCGCAATTTGAGGCGCTGGGCGCCCAGCTTTTGGGGCTATCCATCGACAGCAACCCCTCCCACATCGCCTGGGTATTGAATATTTACCGCAACACGTCGGTGATGGTACCGTTCCCTATCATCGCCGACCAGAATGCAGAGATTGCCCGTAGCTACGGCATGCTGTCTGCCAGCGCAAGCAGCACGCAGACGGTGCGTACCGTATTCATGATTGACCCGCAAGGCATTGTCCGCGCCAGCCTGAACTACCCCCTTACCACCGGCCGGTGCATCGAAGAAATTCTGCGGCTGCTCCAGGCGTTACAGGCCGCCGATGAAACCCACCTGATGACGCCCGCCTGCTGGCGGGAAGGTGATCCCATGATCTATCCGCCGCCTGCCACCGTAGAGGAAGCGCGCAAGGCTGAGGCCTGCCCTGACCGATACTGCGTGGACTGGTATTTGTGCTACAACAAGCCACCGCTCATCTCAAAAGGACCGGGGCGTACCCCCTGAATCCCTCCCAACCGCACGAAGAAAAGGCTGCAGCCTATGCTGCAGCCTTCGCTGTGTTTAAAAAAGCCCTTGGCCCGGGGCGTAGGACGCCGGGCCTTACTGCCCGTCCCACTGGTCCCCTTGCGACCCCGCTGCGTCGAACTGCCTCGCACGGGCGCGCAGGCCGTCCAGCACCGCCCGAAAATCGTCGGGCAGCGGCGCGTCAAAACGCATTAACTGCCCGGTGCACGGATGCGTAAGCTCCAGCGCCGCCGCGTGCAACAGCTGGCCGTCCAGCTTAAACTTCTGCCTTTTGCTGCCGTAGACCGGGTCACCCACCACCGGGTGGCCGATGGACTTCATGTGCACGCGTATCTGGTGTGTGCGGCCGGTCTCCAGCCGGCATTCCACCAGAGTATATTCGCCAAAGCGCTCCAGCACGACAAAGCGTGTGGCCGCCGCCCGGCCGACGGATACGACGGCCATACGTTTGCGCTCTTTGGGGTCGCGCCCGATGGGCGCGTCGATACGGCCTTCGTCCTGGGCGATGTTGCCCAACACCAGCGCCCGGTAGACGCGGCCGGCCGTCTTTTGCTTGATTTGCGCCGCCAGGCTTACGTGGGCGGCGTCGTTTTTCGCCACCACCAAAAGGCCGGTGGTGTCTTTATCGATGCGGTGGACGATGCCGGGCTTGCGCTCGCCGTTGATTCCCGAAAGGTCGG
>JAQVWW010000010.1 GCA_028709505.1 Eubacteriales bacterium | reverse complement strand
GGCGCATATCGGGATTGTCACTGCTGGGATTTTTATGGTGCCGGAACCCCGCCCCGGCCGACAGGCAGCCGATGGCCGCGTAATTCTCCGGAAAGGCCAGGCCGATCTTCATGCAGCCCATGCCGCCCATCGAAAGGCCGGCGATGAAGTTATCCTCCCGCTTGTCGCTCAGCGGGAAGAAAGAGCGCATGACGGCGGGCAGCTCCCGGGAGACATAGTCGAAATACTTGCCGCCGTAGGCCATGTTGGAATAGGAGCTTAAATGCCCGTTGGGCATGACCACCGCCAGGCCATAGTCGGCGGCGTAGCGCTCGATGGACGTGCGCCGGCCCCATACGGTATGGTTGTCGCTGGCGCCGTGCAGCAGCCATAGCACCGGGTGCTTGCCGTCGGCGCGGATGGCCGAAGCCATGCCGATCTGCTTGTTGGCCTTTTGCGGCAGCACCACATCCGCCGCCACGCACATGCCCAGCGTCTGCGAGAAGAAATTCACATGCATCAATGCCATCTTCGTGTCCTCCTTACTTGCCGATGGGCAGCCAGTCCAGCACCGTCTGGATTTTGGCGTCCCAATAGGGCCAGCTGTGATCGCCCGGCGATTCCTCGTAGGTCAAGTCAAAGCCCTTCTCGCGCAGGTGATCCCGCATTGCGTGGTTCTGCTCATACAGGAAGTCCTCGGTGCCGCACCACATATAGATGGGAGGCTTCTGCTTGCCCGACGCCGCCAGCTTATCGGCCAGCGCGAATAGATCGTTATCGCTGCCCTGCACTTCGTCGGCCGGGCCAAAGATGCCAAGCCAAAAGTTTTTATCCTCGTCCGACGCATTCTTGCAGATGCCGGCCACGTCGATGCCCGCCGATAAAGCGGCCACGGCGCCGAACGTATCCGATGCGCGCAGGCCCAGCTTCAGCGCGCCGTAACCGCCCATCGAAAGGCCGGCGGCGAAGGTGTCCTCGCGGCGGTCAGACATGTTGGGGAAGAACGTGCGGCAAATTTGCGGCAGCTCCTTGGAGATATACGTCCAGTACGCAAAGCCGTAGTGCATGTCGGTATACCAGCCCAAATGCGTGCTGGGCATGACGACGGCAATGCCCTTATCGGCCACGTACCGCTCGATGGAAGTACGCCGCTGCCAGATGGTATGGTCGTCACTCATGCCGTGCAGCAGGTAGAGCGTCGGATACTTTCCGTCCCCCGCTTTGCCTTCCATGCCGATTTGGCCCTTGGTTTGCTCAGGGAGAATCACGTCCATTTCGGCGCACATACCCAGCGCGTCTGAAAAAAAGTCCACGTGCAACAATGCCATGTGCTGTCTACGCCTCCTTACACAGGTAATCGTTTCCAATTACATTGAGTATAACATAGGCAAAACATACATTTACATGCTACTATTTTTGTATATCGGTAACTATTTATGCGTCGTCACAGCAACGTGCGCCGCCAGCCCAGCCTGTGCAGTATTTTACCCATGCCCACCAGCACGAAATACAGGATAAAACTTTCCACCGGCCACAGCAGCAGGTTTTTGACAGCCCGGGCGGGCATCAGCACAAAAAAGCCTTTACCGCCCAGCAGCGCGTTCCATAGCGTGTTTAAAAACAGGTTGATGAACAGGTTAATCAGCAGCTTGGCGGCGAATATCGGCAGCAACTTGGCCGGCCGACGGTATAGGAACAGGCCATAGACGAGGCCGCCCAGCACGGCGCTTAGCGTAAAGCCGGGAAAGTATGCGCCGCGGGGATTGAGTACGTAGCCGATCACGTCGGCTACGCCGCCGGCGGCCATGCCCATCACCGGGCCGAACAGAAAAGCCGTCAGCGCCATGGCCACAAAGCTTACGCCAATTTTTATTTCCGGCGTGATATAAATACTGACGCTGTCCAACACCAGACTTAAGGCGATGAAAAGCGCCGTCACAATAAGGCTGCGCAGGCTTTTAAACTCCCGCGCCGAAGAGGAAAAGGCGTCTTTTAAATGTACCATCCTACAATACCTCCCATTCTTTACAGCACAAATTAGAGGTATTGCCTCTTCTATTTGTAGCAGCGGGATGCGACGTTTGCACCGCAAGCAACGCGCTTTTCGTTCACCGGCAACTCCCCGTCCGCATGACACTTAACGCGCAAACGCCTACTCTCCTATTTT
Source organism: Eubacteriales bacterium (assembly GCA_028709505.1). GTDB lineage: Bacteria > Bacillota > Clostridia > Christensenellales > UMGS416 > STF2-111. The sequence goes on along the minus strand of JAQVWW010000010.1, from coordinate 8,603 downwards.
GGCTATTATTATAGCGTGCCGGGATAAAATAGCAACATCGGTATCTATTTTTCCGGCGGAAAAGGCCGCCGTTGGTGCGGCGGCCCGTCCGGCCTGCTTGCGGGCTATGCTGCAATTCCCGCTCCCGGCGGATAATCAAATCAAAAATCGGTTTTTAACCCTCTGTTCCTGCCGCCGGGTAGGAACCGTTCTTTTCGACGCAAAGCCCGGACCCAAAGCGCTTTTTACGGCTGTGGGCCGTCGTTGCGCGCCGGCCGCCCCCGCCAGGCATCTCCCCCGTTATTGTGCGGCGCGCCGCGCCGTCGGCAAACGGTTGGGGTTATTGGTTTTCGTTGACGCCAAAGCGTACATAGCCCCGGTGCGTCTGCCCCGGCTCCAGCACGATAAGCCCGCAGGTGTCGGCATGGCCTTTGGCGTACATATTGTGGGCGTCCGTGCAGCAGCTCTGGTTTTCTATGGCAAATACCGGCAAGTCCTTGGGCGTGTATACCACCAGATGCGAAAACTCCGGCGATGCGCTCAGCTCTATGGTGATGCCGGTCTTTTCATACCGGATAGCGGTAACGGCGTCGGCCGGCACGCCACGGTACACATAATCGAGGTCCAGCCCGGCCAAATCGCGCCATCGGCGCAGATCCAGCTCGGGATGGTCTTGAACATCCAGCATATCGCCGGTAGGCAATAGCGTCGCATCGTTTTGATACACCTGGGTCACCGGCGCACGCAGGTATGTAGTCGCTTCGTCTTCCAGCTTGGCAAAGTACGGGTGTAGGCCAAAGCCAAACGGCAGCTGCCCCTCCCCTTTGTTTTCGACGGTGTAGCTGATTTCCAGCCCCAGTTTGCATAGGCTGTAGTGCAGTTTAAGCGCACACGGGAAGGGGAACCCTTCATATAGCGCCGTGCCCGGCATAAAGTCGGCCTGCAGCGTCAGGTACGCCTGGGTGTCGTCGGCGCCGCTGTCGGCGATGTGCAGCGGCTCATCCAGGATAAGCCCGTGCAAAAACCGCGGGGCGCCGTTTTTTTGCTGATGAATTTCCCGGCCTTGGAACGTATAGGTGCACGCCCGCACACGGTTGGGTGTGGGGAACAGCACCGGCGTGCCAAACGTGTCCCGGGGTGCATCCAGCGGCGCCGGCCCGCGCAATTCCAGCTCGCCCAGCTGCCACGAAAACCAGTTGCCGCCCAGCTGTGGCGCAATGGACACGCGCTGGTTTAAATGCTCCAGCGTGACGATGTCGTAACCCTGCCGGGTGCCGTGTGTGATCTTACCCATGAGGAATCCTCCTTCGCGTTGAACCTATTACCTGTTTATATTATAATACGGTTGAATAAAATAAGGGAAGGTCTGTGCCATGTATCGGGAAAACGATGCCTCCTATCAGGTCGAAGCGCTGCTGGGCTATGCGCAGCAGCGCGGCCTGATTTCCCCCGCCGACATATCCTATGCCCGCAATCGGCTGCTGGATACGCTGCGCCTGGACGCGCCCTGGGACGGCGAGCCTGTGCCGGCGGCGCAAGACGCCGCGACGGTACTGCAAGCGCTGCTGGACTACGCCTATGACCGCGGCCTGTTTGCCGATAACACCGAGACGCTGCGGGATTTGTTTGATACGCGGCTGATGGACGCCGTCACGCCCCGGCCTTCGCAGGTAGAGCAGACGTTTTCCCGGTACAGCCAAAACCAGGGTATCACGGCGGCCACCGACTGGTTTTATCAGTTCTGTCAGGATATCGGCTATATTCGCAGCGACCGCATCGCCAAAAACGTCGCCTGGGAGCATCCCTGCCGCTATGGGCGGCTGGAGATCACCATCAACCTTTCCAAGCCCGAAAAGGACCCGCGCGAGATAGCGCTGCTCAAATCGCTGCCGGCGGCGGGTTATCCCAAATGCCTGCTGTGCAGCGAAAACGTAGGCTACGCCGGCCGGCTGAACCACCCCGCCCGCCAGACGCTGCGGATACTGCCGCTTCAATTGGCGGGCCAGAGCTGGTTTTTCCAGTACTCGCCGTATGTTTACTACAACGAACACTGCATCGTATTCAACGCCCGGCACATCCCGATGAAGGTTGACCGCGGCGCCTTTACCCGGCTGCTGGATTTTACCACGCAGTTCCCCCACTATTTTGTGGGTTCCAACGCCGATTTGCCCATCGTGGGCGGCTCCATCCTCAATCACGATCACTTCCAGGGCGGCCGGCACCAGCTGCCTATGGCCAAAGCCGATCTGCGCATCCGGCTGCGACACGAAAGCTTTACCGGCACCGCCGGCGTCGTCGATTGGCCCATGGCGGCGCTGCGGCTGACGTCGCGCCATCGCGACGAGCTTATCCAGACGGCTGCGCGCGTGCTTGAGCTGTGGCGCGAATATTCCGACCCGTCCGCCGATATTCTGGCCCACACCAACCAGGGGCCGCACAATACCATTACGCCCATCGCCCGGCGGCGGGGCGACGATTACGAGCTGGACCTGGTACTGCGCAACAACCGCACCACCGACGAGCACCCGCTGGGCATCTTTCACCCGCACGCGCAACTGCACCACATCAAAAAGGAGAATATCGGCCTGATTGAAGTGATGGGGCTGTTCATTCTGCCGGCGCGGCTCAAAACCGAGCTTACGCAGCTGACGGCGTACCTGTGCGACGCCGCGCTGCCGCTGGACGCTTTAAACGATCCGGGCCACCCGCTGTTTGCCCACGCCGCCTGGATAGCCGACGTGGCCGCGCGCCACGGCCGGGAGCACTGCGCCGCCGCGGCCCAGACCATCTTGCAGGCCGAGGTGGGCGCTGTATGCGAACAGGTGCTGCATCATGCCGGCGTATTTGCCGACACGCCGGCCGGCGACGCGGCGCTGCTGGCCTTTTTATCCCGGGCGGGCTTTTTGCCGGCATAAGGCGTTTTCCCTCCCCGTATGCTATAAAAAGGGAGGAAGGCCATGCAAGAGGTGGAGAAAAAGGGGCGCGCCGCCCTGTATCGCGTAAATTCTGCGCTAAAAGCAGGATCTGTCAGCTATACCCAGGGCGGCGGGCGCACCCGGTTTTCGGTCACGTACCAACCGCTTCCCCGGCGGCTGCGCGTGGCGGTGCAGGACGCCGCCCCGCGCTATACGGCGCTGGTACTGCCCCCTGCCGACGCGGACGAAAGCGCGCTGTTGTATGATGCGCCGCAAAGCAGCTGGGCCGGCCTGTGGGTGCTGGACGGCGATGAGCCGGTGGCCGTCTGCCGGTTATCCGCCGGTTTTGACCCCAAAGCCGCCCGGCCGGCGCTGGAGGCGGGCATCGCCGCCCACCGCGCGGGCCAGACCGCGCGCGCCCGGCCCATACCGATACGTAAGGCCGAGCCGGCACCTTCCCGTCAGCTGCAGCGCCAAGAGGCCGAACCGGCGTCGCACTGCCTGCGCGCGCCGCTGTACAGCCCGCAGCCGCCCATCTTCTATGAAAACCTGTTCGCCCGGTTCTCCCCGGCCTCGCCGCCGGCGCTACGTGCCGCCCAGCAAGTGTCATTTCGCGCCCATGGGTTGCACTGTATCCAGGGAAAAGTGCACTTTAACGATAAGGAAGTGCTGGTGCAAGCGGTATCGGCAGGCAACCCGGTGCTGCGCCCGCCGGAGCTGAATTACACTATTTTAAGCGAACAGGGCGAAGTGCTGTGGTGCCGATACGATGCACTATGATAAATTTTTACAAGTTTCATGCATTTCTTTAACATGACATTCATAATATTTTCACATTTGCTGGATATACTAGGGCTGTAAAGATGATTGAGCAGCATCTTTGACAAATCATTGACTCCTCCTGTAAAATTTGTGGCCGCACGCGCGGCCGGGGGTTGCACGCAATCCCCAACATGAGAAAAGCGCCGACTGGTCATCGGCGTTTTTTTCATGTGGTGGGCGGGCGGCGTCGCGTTGTAATACGGAAAATTTTTCGGCAGTGTCGGCGGCACAGCCGACGAATTCTTCCAGCGGCCCTGTCTTGGCCGCCGTGCAAAGGACATCTACCTTGCGTATTGCGCCGGGGAAAGAAAAGCAAAAGGCTTGCAGCGTCTGCGCACGGCTTTTTCCCCGCAGCGCGGCTGTCGGCGTCGCCGGCCCATCGGTCGGCACGCCTTTTTTGTGTCTTTGCCCGCCGCCCTCACGCAGCGGGCGGCGGCTGCGCATCCCATCCTGGCAAAAAGGGGCGGAAAACCTCAACGGGCGCGGCGGCCACCCAACCGGCTCGTGTCCTAACACGCAAAAAAACGCCGGCTACGCACCGGCACTTTCTTTGTTGCGCTTTATTTTTCGGGCAGGTACGCCAGCACGAAGCCGCCCGGCCCCACGTGGGTGCCGATGACACAGCCGATGGGGCAGATTTTTCTGCTGATGGTCTTATACTTCTTCTCTACCTCTTCGGCGAATGTCAGACAAGTATCCTTAATATAGGTATAACCGAAATACAAAGGCATGCTTTGATTCGGCCTGCCGCGCTGGGCAATCTCGTCGATGATCCTCTGCATAGCGCTTTTTACGCCGCGCACTTTACCCATCACCGCCATTTCGCCGTCTTTGAGCGTGATGAGCGGCTTGATGTGCAACAGGCTGCCTACCATGGCGCCGGTAGCCGACAGCCGCCCGCCTTTGTGCAGATATTTAAGCGTATCCACCATGGCCAGCAACACGATGCGGCTTTTGCACTCCTCCAGCCGGGCGACGATTTCGCCCGAGGACTTGCCCTGCTCGATCAGTTTTAGCCCGTATTCCACCAAAAGGCGCAGCGACACGATGGCGTTGAGCGAATCGATGATGGTTATCTTTTCATAGCCGCAGATGTCTTTGGCTATCCGGGCGCTGTCAACGGTGCCGCTTAGACGGCTGGAGATGAGCAGCACGATAAGCTCGTCACCCTGTTCGCGGGCCCGCTCAAAATACGTCAGAAACTGCTCGGGTGCCGGCTGCGACGTGGTGGGCAGCGCCCGGGCCTCGGCCAGCTTCGGATAGAATTCGTCAATCTGGATGTCTACTCCTTCGGTGTAGATCCGCCCGTCGATGATGACTTTCAGCGGCACCAGGTCAATGCCCATCTGCCGGGCTTCGGCCGGGGAAATGTCCGATGTGGAGTCTGTTAAAATACGTATTGCCATGCGTTTCCTCTCATTTTCTATGGCCGGCCTTGGCGCCGGCCAAGTTGCCCTATCAGTATGATAAGCCGTCGGCTCCGGTACGCAAAAGGGCTAGGCACTCCGGCGCAGGCTTAGCCATGTCCCGTATCCATCCTTGGCTCAAACGAATAAAAATAAACCCGGTAGCTGCGAAAAAACATCTGTTTTTCTATACTGGCGGCGCAAAAGCCTGACGGTTTTCCTATTTTAACCGGTTATTCACCGCTTTGTCAACGCAAGGCGACGGGTTCGCCACATCTTCACATTTTCGCATATTGATAAAAAGGGGTTGACAAAGGCGCCGCCGTTTCCTATAATAGCACTCAACAATATGAATAACCGCAAAGACTTGGAAAAGAAGAGTAGGCTGCCTAGCCCTTTACAGAGAGCCCGCATCCGCTGCAAGCGGGCATTGCGCAAGGTTGCCGAACATGGTCTTGGAGTCGCGTACCGACAGCATATTGCTTAGGCTACGACGTGTTCGCCCGTTACAGCGATAGAGTATAAGCGTTTGCCGTACTCGACAAGGCTCATTCCGCGAGGGGTGGGCAAATAAAGGTGGTACCACGAAGATGTCAGCTTTCGTCCTTTTCAGGATGAAGGCTGTTTTTTTATTGTTTTGTAGAAAAGGATGAAACAAATATGATTGCAATTAAAAATCTTACCAAGGTGTTCCAGGCGCCGCAAGACGTTGCCGCGCTGCGTAACATCAGCCTACGGGTAGACCCCGGCGATGTCTTTGGCATCATCGGCATGAGCGGCGCCGGCAAAAGTACGCTGCTGCGCTGCATCGCCCAGCTGGAAAAGCCCACCGACGGCACCATATACGTGGATGGCACCGATGTTTCGTCGCTCAAAGGGCGCGAACTTATCGAGCTGCGCAAATCCATCGGCGTAATATTCCAGGGTTACAACCTGTTACTGCAACGTGACGTTGCGCATAACATCGCTTTTCCCCTTATGCTGTCCCACACGCCCAAGGAACAAATCTGGCGGCGTACCCAAGAGCTGATGGAGCTGGTGGGCCTGACGGCCAAAGCCAAGGCCTATCCTTCGCAGCTGTCCGGCGGGCAAAAGCAGCGGGTGGCCATCGCCCGGGCGCTGGCCAATAATCCTAAAATATTGCTGTGCGACGAACCTACGTCGGCGCTGGATTCGTTCACGACCCAGTCCATCCTGACGTTACTGCGCGACATCAACCGCAACCTGGGCGTTACCATCCTTATCATTACCCACGAGATCGGCGTCGTGCGTTCCATCTGTAACAAAGTGGCCGTCATCGACGACGGACTGTTTGTCGAGCAAGGCCCGACGGCGCAAATTCTGAACGCCCCCACATCCGACATTACCCGGCTGCTGCTGGGCACGGCGGGAGGTGAACAATGATGCAGACTTTGCTAAGCGCTTTGTGTGACAACGGGCCGCTGCTGCTAACCGGCGTGTGGGAGACGCTATACATGACGATCGCGTCGGCGCTGGTCGGGTATCTCATCGGGCTGCCGTTGGGCGTGCTGCTGATGGTCAGCGCCCGGGACGGCATCCGTCCCCGGCGCGCGTTGCATGCGGTATTGGGCTGGGCCGTCAACATCGGCCGCTCCATCCCGTTTATTATTCTTATCATTGCGCTCATTCCGCTCTCCAGGGCGGTGATGGGCACCTCTATCGGCTATAAGGCGGCGGTGGTATCTCTGGTGGTGGGCGCCGCGCCGTTTATCGCCCGGCTGGTTGAGTCTTCGCTGGCCGAAATCGACCGCGGCGTCGTCGAGGCCGCCCGCGCCATGGGCGCCACCGACTGGCAAATTATCACCCGCGTCCTGCTGCCCGAGGCCATTCCGTCGCTGGTGCGCGGCGTCTCCATCGCCACCATCATGCTGGTGGGGTATACGGCCATGGCCGGCACGCTGGGCGGCGGCGGCCTGGGCGCCATCGCCATCCGCTACGGCTACCACCGCTACCAATCCCAGATGATGATCATCACCATCGTGCTGCTGGTCATACTGGTACAAGTCACACAAGTGTTGTTTAACCTTCTGGCAAAGGCCATCGACAAACGCAACCGTTAAAATTTAAAAATATAGAAAACGAGGTACGAACATGAAAAAGTCCTACAAGCAAGCATGGAGCGCCGTATTTGCGCTGCTGCTGGCGCTGGCTCTGGCCGGCTGTGCCGCCGCCCCCGCCGCCGTCCCCACCGTCACGCCCGCCGACGCCGCCACCGATTCCCCCGCCGACACCGAATCCCCGCTGACAGTGCTCAAAGTAGGCGCTTCGCCCGCCCCCCACGCCGAAATTCTGCGCTTCATCCAGCCGCTGCTGCGCGAACAGGGCATCGACCTGCAGGTGGTGGAGTTTGACGACTATGTGCTGCCCAATACCGCCGTCAACAGCGGCGAGCTGGACGCCAACTTCTTCCAGCACCTGCCCTACCTGCTGGATTTCAATAGCAAGAACGGTACGGAGCTTACGTCGGTCGTCGCGGTACACGTAGAGCCGCTGGGCATCTACGCCGGCAAGAGCGCGGACTTGGCGAACATCCCCGAAGGCGCCGTCATCGCCGTGCCCAACGACACCACCAACGAGGCCCGCGCGTTGCTGCTGCTGCAGGCCCAGGGCATCATTACGCTCAAAGACGGCGTAGGGCTGGAAGCCACTGTCCAGGACATCCAGGATAACCCGAAGAACGTCAGCATCCAGGAGCTGGAAGCAGCGCAGGTGCCGCGTGTGCTGGCCGACGTCGACTTCGCCGTGGCCAATGGCAACTATGCCATCAGCGCCGGCGTGACCGACAAGCTGCTGACCACCGAGGATAGAGATTCCGAAGGCGCGCAGAAGTACGCCAACGTGCTGGTGGTGCGCACCGGCAACGAAAACCGGGCCGAAATACAGGCGCTGGCCGACGCGCTGACGTCCCAGCAAGTCAAGGACTACATCACGCAGACCTACGGCAAATTTGTCGTACCGCAGGCCTAACACAAACACTATAGCAAATCCTTTGTAACTCATCCGGCCCGGGCCTTCCCGGGCCGGATGATTGTGTGTTTTACGCCGTCCGAGCCATGTGCTTCGGTTGTGCGCCGCCGCCGGCTGCGCTATAATAAGCAAAATTACGTTATGCGAAAAGCCGGCGCTGCGCCGGATGAGGTCATTTACCGTGATAAAGCCGAAAAAGCTGTTATTTTACGCCAAAAAGGCGACGGGCATCCTGCTGCGCGAGGGTCCCTTCACGATGCTGCGCCGGGTAGGATACAAACTGACCGCCGTGCGGCAGAACCAGGCGTTTCGCACGTTCCATCTGCCCAACGACCAGGACCTTGCCCGGCAGCGCGCGCACAAATTTGACCGCGACGTACTTTTTAGCGTGTTAACCCCGCTGTATAACACGCCCGAAACTTTCCTGCGAAGCATGATAGCGTCGGTACAAAGCCAAACTTATCCCCATTGGGAACTGTGCCTAGCCGACGGC
>JAQVWW010000333.1 GCA_028709505.1 Eubacteriales bacterium | reverse complement strand
GTACGGTAGTATTCCTGATAAGCGCCGCTGGTGACATTGTGCATCCACTGGGCGTGCTCCAGGTACCACGCGATGGTCTTCTGGATGCCCACTTCAAAGGGAGTCTCGGGATACCAGCCCAAATCGCGCCGGATTTTCTCCGGGTCGATGCCGTAGCGGCGATCGTGCCCCTTACGATCTTCGACGTGCGTGATCAGATGCTCGCCCACCTGGGCGTCCACATGCTCTTTGATGTAGGCCAGTATGGTCTTGACAATGGCGATATTAGGCCGCTCGTTATGGCCGCCGATATTATACACCTCGCCCAAGGCGCCCTGACGCGCCACCAGGTCGATGGCCTTGCAGTGGTCTTCCACATACAGCCAGTCGCGCACCTGCATGCCGTCGCCGTAGACGGGCAGCGACTTATGGGCCAGCACGTTGTGGATCACCAGCGGAATGAGCTTCTCCGGGAACTGGTACGGCCCGTAGTTGTTCGAGCACCGCGTGATGTTCACCGGGAAACGATACGTATCGCCGTAAGCTTTTACAAACAGATCCGCCGACGCCTTGCTGGCCGAATAGGGGCTGTGCGGGTCCAGTGGTGTGCTTTCGGTAAAAAAGCCCGTCTCGCCCAGCGATCCGTAGACTTCATCGGTGGAAACCTGCAGGAACTTGACCCCCGGCCGGTAGACGTCGTCGCCGGTCTGCCAGGCTTTTTTCGCCGCGTTGAGCAGCGTGACGGTACCCAGCACGTTGGTCTTGACAAAAATTTCCGGATCGCTGATGGAGCGATCCACATGGCTTTCGGCGGCAAAGTTGATGACGGTATCGACGGTGTTTTCGGTAAAAACTTTCTCGATGGCCGCACCGTCGCAGATATCGGCCTGCACAAACGAGTAGCGCGCGTCGTGCTCCACGCCGTGCAGGTTCTCCAGATTGCCGGCATAGGTCAGCTTATCCACGTTGATGATGCGCACATCGTCGTACTTGGCCAGCATGTACAAAATAAAATTAGACCCGATAAAGCCGGCGCCGCCGGTAACCAGATAGGTTTTCATCGATTATTCGCCTTCTTTCCAGTTTTTCATAAAGCAGTCCAGCGCGTCCTGCCAGCGGCGCATTTCGTCGCCTACGGTGACGCGCAGCATGCCGTGATCCAGCGCTGAGAACGCCGGCCGCGGCGTGCGGCTGGGGAATTCCGCCGTCGTGCACGGCGTAACGGTACACTCCACGCCGCAAAGTTCAATAATCTTGCAGGCAAAGTCGTACCACGTGCATTCGCCGTTGCCGGTGCAGTGGTAGATGCCGTAGCCGTCGGTGACGCCGATTTTTAGCAGATGGTAGGCCAAATCGTTGGCGTTGGTGGGGTTGCCGCGCTGGTCGTTTACCACTTTAAGCGCGCCGCGCTCCCGGCCGGCTTTTACGATAGTCTTGACGAAGTTGCCGCCCCGATAACCGTACAGCCACGATGTGCGCACGATAAAATACCGGCGGCACTGTTCGCGCACATACTGCTCGCCCAGGTGCTTGCTCTTGCCGTAAACGCTTTTGGGCGTGCAAACGTCCCATTCGGCGTAGGGTGTGTCGCCGTCGCCGGCAAACACGTAGTCGGTGGAGACATGCAGCAGCTTAGCGCCCATCTTATCCGCCGCCCGGGCCAGGTTGCGCGGGCCGATGGCGTTGGCCTTCATGGCGGCGTCGGCGTCGGTCTGGCAGCCGTCCACGTTGGTCATGGCGGCACAGTTGAGGATCAAATCAAACTGCCGCGCGGCAAAGAACTTCTCCACGGCGGCGTTGTCGGCGATGTCCAGCGTATCCACATCCACCGACGTGACCCGCGCGCCGGCATACTCCCAGGGGAGGGGGCCGATTTCGGCCCGGCCGGCCGCCAGGATGCCGCTTAGCTCACTGCCCAGCTGGCCGTTGCCCCCGGTAATGAGAATATCCATGCTTACGCCTCTTTCTTCCTGGGCTTGATGGTATCGGCAATGTGCATCAGGTACTGCCCGTACTCGCTCTTGGCAAACCGCTGGGCCTGGGCCAGCAGCTGCTCCTTATCGATAAAGCCCTGCCGGTAGGCAATCTCCTCGATGCACGAGATATACAGCCCCTGGCGCGTCTGCACCGCCTCCACAAAGTTGGCCGCGTCCAGCATTGCGCGGTGGGTGCCGGTATCCAGCCAGGCCATACCCCGGCCAAACAGCTCAACTTTCAGCTGCCCCCGCCGCAGGTATTCGTTGTTGACGGCGGTAATTTCCAGTTCACCCCGGGCCGAGGGCTTTATGTTTTTGGCGATTTCCACCACCTGGTTATCGTAGAAATACAAGCCCGGCACCGCGTAGTTGGACTTGGGCTTATCGGGTTTTTCCTCGATGGACAATACGTTGCCGGCGTCGTCAAACTCCACAACGCCAAAATCGGTGGGGTTGCTGACGTGGTAGCCGAATATGGTGGCGCCGGTCTCGCGGCTGCCGGCGGCGGCCAGCCGGCCCGAAAAGCCGTAGCCGTAAAAGATATTGTCCCCCAAAATCAGGCAGACATGACTCTCGCCGATGAACGTTTCGCCCAGCAAAAAGGCGTCGGCCAGGCCGCGGGGTTCCGTCTGCACCATATACTGCA
>JAQVWW010000332.1 GCA_028709505.1 Eubacteriales bacterium | reverse complement strand
CGATATCCACCGGGATGACGGCCTTGGTGCGCCGGGTGACGGCTGCGGACAGCGCGTCGTAATCCATCTCGTAGCTGCCGGGCTGGCTGTCGACAAACACCGGGCGCGCGCCCACGTGGCAGACGACGCTGGCGCTGGCGGTATAGGTATAGGCCGGCACCAGCACTTCGTCGCCGGGGCCGACGCCCAGCAGGCGCAGCGTCATTTCCATGGCGGCGGTGGCCGAATTAAAGCACACCGCCCGCGTTGTGCCGCACAGCGCGGCGATGCGCGCTTCAAACTGCTTTGTGCGCGGCCCGGTGGTGATCCAGCCCGAGCGCAGCGCTTGCGTCACGGCGTCAAGTTCCGCCTGGGAAATATCCGGCGGGGAAAACGGAATCTGCCTGATCATGGGGCCACCTCATATTTTTCTGAATCTTCTGTATCATACAATACCGGTGGGGCAAATTCAACGCGGCCGCGCGCTGCGTTCGTTTTTAACAATCTTGTTACAGGTTTTGATGCCGGACAGGCGGTATTGGCCGCCCGGCGGGCGGGCGCTTTGTTGTAAAGAGCCTGGGTTTCATGTAAAATAATCCATGTAAAATGGACCACCCGGCGGATGTGCCGCGGAAAAGGGGGGAGACACTCCTTGAACGAAAGAACCGTGTGGCTGTGCAACCACTATGCCGCGCCGCCCGCGATGACCACGCTGATACGCCCCTACCTGTTCGGCAAAATTCTGACCGAACGGGGATACGCGGTTAGGGTCTTTGCCTCCAGCAAAATTCACAATATGGATGTGAACACGATAACCGACGCCCGGCCGTACCTTGCGCGGGAAGAGGAAGGGGTGCCTTTTGTTTATATACGAACGTCGGGTTACGAAAAAAACGACCTGCGCCGCGTACGCAACATCCTGCAATATTTTTTTGGCCTGCTGCGCGCCGCGCGGCGTTTCCCGCCGCCGGACGTTATCGTTGCCACGTCGGCCCATCCGCTGACGTGCGTGGCCGGCATCCGGCTGGCCCGGCGCTACGGCGTGCCCTGCATTGTGGAGATAGGCGACCTGTGGCCCGAGTCGCTGGTGGCCTACGATATGCTGTCGGCCCGCAGCCCCGTCACGCGGGCGCTGTACCGGCTGGAAAAATGGATCTATCGCAAGGCCGACGCCCTCGTGTTCACGATGCAGGGCGGCGCCGATTATATCCGTGACCGGGGCTGGCAGGACGCCGTCGATTTAAACAAGGTTACGCACATCAACAACGGCGTGGATTTGGCCGCCTTCGACGAGAATGTGCGCACGATGACGCTGGACGACGACGCGCTGGACGACGAGAGCGCTTTTAAAGTTGTCTACGTCGGCTCCATCCGCCAGGTAAACGACGTGGGCAAGCTGCTGGACGTGGCGGCCGAGCTAAAGCGGCGCGGCGAGGAAACCGTCCGCTTTATTATCTACGGCGACGGCACCCAGCGCGCAGAGCTGGCGCGCCGGGCCCGGGACGAGGGGCTGGACAACGTGCTATTGCGTGGTTTCGTGGCGAAAAAATACATCCCTTACGTGTTGAGCCGCAGCAATTTGAACATCATACAGGTAAAGCAGACCGAGATCATGCGCTATGGCTCCAGCATGAACAAGCTGTTTGATTATTTTGCCAGCGGTAAGCCGGTGCTGTCCACGCTGCGGGTCAATTACGACCTGATTGCCCAGCATAACTGCGGCATGACCACCCGCACCCAGCAGCCCGGCGAGATCGCCGACGCCATATTGAAATTTGCCCGGATGCCCCGGGAAGAATACGACGCTTATTGCGCCCGCGCCCGTAAGGCCGCCCGGGAGTTTGATTACCCGCGGCTGGTAGATAAGCTGGAAGCCGTCATGCAAACGCTGTGGCGGCGCAGAGAAACGGAAGTGAAACAGTGAACATCCCTCTTTTGGATTTGACGCGCCAGTACCAGGCCATAGCCGGCGAGGCCGAGGCCGCCGTATGCGGCGTGCTGCGCCGCGCCCAATACATCCTGGGCGAGAACGTCAAGGCTTTTGAGGCCGAGTTTGCCGCCTATGTGGGCGTTGCACACGCCGTATCGGTGGGCAACGGCACCGACGCGCTGAGCATTGCGCTTACGGCGCTGGGCATCGGACCCGGCGACGAGGTCATCACCACCCCCTACACCTTTTTTGCCAGCGCCGAGGCCATCTCGGCGGCGGGCGCCACGCCGGTATTCGTCGACGTGGACCCGCGCACGTATAACCTGGACCCGCAGCGGGTGGCCGACGCCGTAACGCCCCGCACGCGGGCCATCCTGCCGGTGCACATCTTCGGCCTGTGCGCCGATATGCCGGCCCTGCGCCAAATCGCCGAACAAAAGGGGCTGTTCGTCATCGAGGACGCCTGCCAGGCGGCCGGCGGAGCCTGCGCCGGCAAAAAGGCCGGCGCCTGGTCGGACATGGGCTGCTTTTCGTTCTTCCCCACCAAGAACCTGGGCTGTGCCGGCGACGGCGGCATGATTGTCACCGACCGCCAAGAGCTGGCGGTGGCGGCCCGGGCGCTGCGCGCCCACGGCAGCGGTGAGAACGGCCGCTTAACCTACGCCCGCCTGCACCCCGGGCAGGCCAGTGAAACGCTGG
>JAQVWW010000331.1 GCA_028709505.1 Eubacteriales bacterium | reverse complement strand
GGCGTAGGAGCGTTGAGAGTGCCGTTGCCCAATGACGTCATACAATTCCATGCTAGTCCTCCATTCCCATAACAAAGTGATAGATAGGCGCCATCTGCCGCATAGAATGCTCGATGCGCGCCAGCAGTTGCGGCGAAAACGCGTCGGTATCCACCGGCTGCGCCTGCTCCAAAGACCAATTTTTCTTCTGGTACCACCGGTTTATCACGTCGTCGTCCCATAATTTTTTGGGGCGCTTATAGTCTTCGCCGTCCAGCGTGTATTGATTCACCCACGGCGCGGCGACGATACTGCGAAACCGTTCGGGCTGCGCGTCAATTTTACGGCGCAAATCTTCCATCACCTGGGGCTTGGCGTCCCAAAAGCCGCATCCCCAGCCATATTCGTCGGGATTGCAATAAAAGAAGGTGCTAAACGGCGGTTTTTCATCGCCGCCGGCTGCGCGCTTAAAGCTCAGCCACACCACATCCCGGTAGAAGGCGCCGCCACGCACGCGCCGGGCGTCGCGGTAGATGCGCGACACCACGCGTTCAGGCCGCGTCTCCATCTGCGCGTCGATTTCGCGGGCGGTGGGCGCAAGCGCCGCGGCCAGCGTGTACATGGGTTTTTTCACCTGCGACACGTAGCTATCCTTATGCGCCTGAAACCACTGGCGGTTATTGTGAAAGCGAATATCCATCAAAAAGGCAAAGCCTTCTTTGGGAATCCCGGTAAACTGCTCCATAGCTCCTCCAACGCGCAGATGTTCGGTTAATTTCGGTATTAGTATAGCGTTTTTTACCAGCAGTTTCAACCAATACGCCAGTTTAGCCGCGCTATAGCAGCATGTCAAACAGGCTGACCTGGTCGGTCTTCCCCATGCCGTCGATGCAGCGGAACTGGCGCAGTACGTCGATGACGGCGCTGGACACACCGGCCCGCTTTTTCAGATCCTCTTCGGATCGGAACGTGCCGTCGGCGCGGGCGTCGACAATCTTCTGGGCGGCGGTATTGCCCAGCCCCGGCAGCGCGTTGAGCGGCGGGCGTACGCGGCCGCCCTCTATCACGTCAAAACGGGTGGCCGACGACTGGTACAGATCGATGCCGGAAAACTGAATGCCGCGGCAGCGCATTTCCAGCACAATTTCCAATATGGTCAGCTTATTCTTGTCCTTCTGTTTTTGGTCGTCCAGCTTTTCCAGCTCGGCGATGTTGCGCCTAAGCTCGTCCACGTCGCCCAGCATCAGGCCGGCGTCAAAGTCGTCGGCACGCACGGTATAATACGCCGCGTAATATTCGTGTGGCCGGTGCACTTTGTACCAGGCCACCCGCAGGCCCATCGTGACGTACGCCACGGCGTGGGCCTTGGGGAACATGTATTTGATCTTCTTGCACGAGTCGATGAACCATTCGGGCACGTTCTTCTCCCGCATGGCCTCCTCCATCGCCGGCGTTAAGCCTTTGCCTTTGCGGACGCTCTCCATCGTGTTAAAGGCCATCTTCGCCTCCACGCCGTAGCGCAGCAGCGCGTTCATGATGTCGTCGCGGGTGCACACGGCCTCTCTGAGCGTGGCTGTGCCGCTGCGGATGATGTCCTGGGCGTTGCCCAGCCACACGTCGGTGCCGTGGGACAGGCCCGAAATGCGCACCAGCTCGGACATCGTGGTGGGCAGCGTGTCCTCCAGCATGCCGCGGACGAACTTGGTGCCGAACTCGGGCACGCCGAACGTGCCCATCTTGCTGCCGATCTGCTCGGGCGTCACGCCCAGCGTGTCGGTGGACGAAAACAGCGCCATCGTGTCGGGATCGGTGATGTTCAGCGTGCGCGGGTCGATGCCGGTCAAATCCTTGAGCATGCGCAGCATCGTCGGGTCGTCGTGGCCCAGAATATCCAGCTTGACCAGCCTATCGTGCAGCGAGTTAAAGTCGAAATGCGTCGTGACGATGTTGGAATCCTTGTCGTCGGCCGGGTGCTGTATCGGCGTAAAGTCGTAGATGTCGTATTCCTTGGGCACGACAATCATGCCCGCCGGGTGCTGCCCGGTGGTGCGCTTGACGCCGGCGCAGCCGGCCACCAACCGATCCACCTCGGCGCGGGTATAAGGGATGCCCTTATCCTGCAGGTAGTGCACGACGTAGCCGTAGGCGGTGCGGTCGGCCACGGTGCCGATGGTGCCGGCGCGGAACACGTTTTCCTTACCCAAGAGCTCCTCGGTGTAGCGGTGCATGGTGGGCTGGTATTCGCCCGAGAAGTTCAAGTCGATATCCGGCACCTTGTCGCCCTCGAACCCCAGGAACACCTCAAAGGGGATATCAAAGCCGTCTTTGATGTAGGCGGTGCCACAGACCGGACACTGCGCGTCGGGCAAGTCCGGCCCGATGGGGTAGGCGTCGGTGTCGACGTCCCAATCGCTGTGCCGGCACTGGGGACAGACGTAGTGGGCGGGCAGCGGGTTAACCTCGGTGATGCCGGTGACGGTGGCCACAAACGACGAGCCCACCGAGCCGCGCGAGCCCACCAGATAATCGTCGCTCAACGACTTCTGCACCAGCTTATGGGCGATATAGAACAGCACGGCAAAGCCGTATTTGGTGATGGAGCCCAGCTCCTTATTCAGCCGCTTTTCGACG
>JAQVWW010000330.1 GCA_028709505.1 Eubacteriales bacterium | reverse complement strand
GCGCAACATGACCGAGCTGGGCTTTCCGCTGGCCGACGCGGCGGCCATGGCCTCCACCACGCCGGCCGAGCTGCTGCGCACCGGCCGCGGCCGCATTTTGCCGGGTTATCCGGCCGACTTGGCCTTTTTGGACGGCGACTGCCGCGTGCTGCGCACGGTTGTGGCCGGCCGCACCGTCTACGAGTGGGCAGGACGATGAGCCGGGCATGGTATCGCCGCGCGCTGGGCGTGCTGGTAAGCGCCGCGCTGCTGCTGGGCGGCTGTGCAGCGCCGGTCGCACCCGAACCGCTGCAGAGCTACCCGCAGGTGGCCGTATCCCAAGAGCGCGTTGCCCCGCCCGAATCCTCCCAGTACGACGGCTGGTCGGTGCGCGTGGTTACCGCTGCTAAGGTACCGGCCACGCTGGCCGACAGCTCCCTTATCCAGGTCATCGTCGATGCCTGGGCCACCCGGCGCCTGGTGGTGGCCGACGCCGCCGGCCCCTTTGCCAATCAGCTGGAGGTTCTCGACGCCGCCGGCCAAGTGCGGTACGCGTTTTCGCTGGCCAGCGACGGTAAGCTGCTGCTCAAGGACGATATGAACCGCGTCTTTCAGATGCCGGCCTACGCCTATTACATGCTGGAGGGCAGTTTAAGCGCCTACGGCCTTACGCTGAAAAACGCGCCCATCAGCTGGTCGCCCACCGCCGCCAACGCGCAGTTGCAGCTGGAATATTACCTGCCCCACATCATCAAGACCATTCAGGTGCCGGCGCTGGGCTATGCGATGGCGTATTTTACCGACGTCGTCATCTACGATATGCGCCTGGAAAACAACGATACGCAGGTAAAGCTGTATTTGCTGACCACTTTTGCCGGCTACGACCTGCAGCACAACGTCTTTTCGATGACCATCCGCGATATCCGCCCGGCCAACCTGACGCTGACGCAGCAGAAGGACGGCAGCTGGCTGGCCACCGGCTACCAGCAGGCCGCCGACCCGCGCGACTATGAGAGCGTGCGTGCGGCACTGCCTTACGACTATGCCAAGCAAGCCATCGCCGACGTCAAAGACCCGTCGGACATTCTAAAGGACATTCGCGTGCAGGCGGCCGACTATTTACGCCAGGCCGGTCTGAGCGCTTATCCGGTGGAGCAATAATATGCATTTGACACAAAAGCAAAAAAAATATGCGGCGGCCGCCGCCCTTATATTGCTGGCGGCGCTGCTGACATGGGGCGTTTTAGCGCTCAAGCGCACGCCCTACTGGCAGATACTGTCGTCGGCCCCGGCGCTGCGCGACTGGGTGGCCTCTTTTGGCGCCTGGGGGCCGGCAGTGTTTTTCGCCATACAGTTCTTCCAAGTGATATTGGCCCCCATTCCCGGCAGCGTTACGGCGCTGGCCGGCGCGCTGCTGTTCGGCTTTTGGCCCGGCGTGCTGCTGTCGGTATCGGCGATGGTGCTGGGTTCGGCGACGGCCTTTTTTCTGGCGCGCCGCTTTGGCCGGCCGCTGGTGCGCGCGCTGGTGGGCGAGGCTGTCATGACCAAATACGTGGACGCGCTGGCCGGCCGCGGCATGGGCGTGCTGTTTATGATGTTTTTGCTGCCCTTCTTTCCCGACGACGCGCTGTGCTTCATCGCCGGCCTTACGGCGCTACCCTTTGCCGCGTTTTTGCTGGCCATCCTCGTCACGCGCCCGGCGGGGCTTATCTTTAGCTCGCTGGTGGGCGCCGGCGTCATCGCCGTACCGGTATGGGGCTGGGTCTCCATCGCCGTGCTGTCGGCGGTCTTTTTGTGGGCGTCGTGGAAGTACGGCGACGCGCTTAACCAGAAATTGATGGCCCGGCTGACCCGCGACGCCAAAAAGGATGTACGATGAAGAGTTTTTTATTGGGCGAATACGACGTCGCCGTCATAGGCGCCGGCCATGCCGGTGTGGAGGCGGCGCTCTGCTGCGCGCGGATGGGCCTTTCTACGCTGATTTTGACCATCAACCTGGACGGCATCGCGCTATTGGCCTGCAACCCGGCCATCGGCGGCACTTCCAAAGGCCATCTGGTGCGCGAAGTGGACGCGCTGGGCGGCGAGATGGGCCTGGCTGCCGACGCCACGCATATCCAAATTAAGCTGCTCAACACGTCCAAAGGCCCGGCGGTGCAATCGCTGCGGGCCCAGGCCGATAAAAAGGATTACCAGCGCTACATGAAGCAGGTGCTGGAGAGCACGCCCAACCTACACTTAAGCCAGGGCGAATGTGCGCGCATTTTAACCCGCGGCGGCCGCGTATCCGGCATCGTCACGCGTGACGGCTGCCGGTACCACTGCCGGGCGCTGGTGCTGGCCACCGGCGTATATCTCAAAGGCAAGGTTATCATCGGCGAATTTTCCCAGCGTTCGGGCCCGTCGGGCCTGTTCCCGGCGGATTTGCTCTCGGCGGATTTGAAACGTCATGGGCTGCGCCTGATGCGCTTTAAGACGGGCACGCCGGCGCGCGTAGATAAAAACTCGTTAAACCTGGCCGCGCTATCGCCCCAGTGGGGGCGGGACGACGCGCCCTGCTTCTCCTTTATGGATAGCCGCCACGACCGGCCCCGGCTGCCCTGCTATCTGACGTATACCACCGCCCAAACCCACCGCATCATCCGCGAGAACCTGCACCGCTCGCCGCTGTTCTCGGGC
>JAQVWW010000329.1 GCA_028709505.1 Eubacteriales bacterium | reverse complement strand
AAATTCGGAACCCGGCTTGACCACCGGGCGGCGCCGGCCCGACTCGTCGGGCGCGCCCAGTTCCATCTGCACGCAGCGCAGGCCACAGACGGCCCTGTCTTGGCCGGCTAAAATCTCCACCGGGTTGTGCAGCGTGCGAAAGAGGATGCCCTCTTCCTGCGCATGCTCCACCTCTTCGCGGCGGGCGGGCAGTTCCTGCATCGAGCGGCGGTATACGACGGTGACGTCGTCGGCCCCCAGCCGTTTGGCGCAGCGCGCGGCGTCCATGGCCACGTTGCCGCCGCCCACCACCACCACGCGCTGCGCCCGCAGCACCGGCGTGCTGCTGTGCTGCTGGTAGGCCTTCATCAGGTTGACGCGGGTTAAAAACTCGTTGGCCGAATAGACGCCCTTTAAATTCTCGCCGGGGATGCCCATAAACCGGGGCAGGCCCGCGCCGGTACCGATGAACACCGCCTCATAGCCTTCATCGAACAGCTCGTCCACCGAGAGCACCTTGCCGATGACCATGTTGGTTCGGATATCGACGCCCAGGTCTTTGAGGCTCTGGATTTCGTTGCGAACTATCTCTTTGGGCAGGCGGAACTCAGGGATGCCGTACACCAGCACGCCGCCGGCCAGATGCAATGCCTCAAACACCGTCACGGCGTATCCGGCCTTGGCCAGATCGCCGGCGCAGGCCAAGCCCGCCGGCCCGGCGCCGACAACGGCCACGCTATGGCCGTTGGGCGCGGCTTTTTGCCGGGCAGATGCGCTGTGGGCCATGTGATAGTCGGCCACATATCTCTCCAGGCGACCGATGGCCACCGGCTCACCCTTGATGCCCCGTACGCAGCGCGCTTCGCACTGGGTCTCCTGCGGGCATACGCGGCCGCACACCGCCGGCAGAGAGCTGGATTGGGCGATCACCTGATACGCTTCTTCCATGTCGCCCTGCTTTACCTTCATCAAAAACGCCGGAATATCGATGGCCACCGGGCAGCCGCCCACGCAGGGTTTATGCCTGCAGTTTAAGCAGCGCTGCGCTTCGTCGATGGCCTGCTCCCGGGTATACCCCAGCGCCACCTCACGAAAGTTGCCGCTGCGTACGGCAGCGTCCTGCACCGGCATCGGATTTTTCTTTGGGGACATGTTGGGCATGCTACTCCTCCTCCTGGAACAGACGGCAGGCTTCCTCGTGCCGGCCGTGCTCAAAGCCGCGGTACATGCCGGCACGCTCGATGGCCTCGTCAAAGTCCACCAGATGGCCGTCAAAGTCCGGGCCGTCCACGCAGGCGAACTTGGTTTCGCCGCCTACGGTAAGGCGGCAACCGCCGCACATGCCGGTACCGTCAATCATAATGGGGTTCATGCTGACCATCGTTTTAATGCCGTATTCTTTGGTCAGGCGGCAGACAAACTTCATCATAATCAGCGGCCCGATGGCAATTACCTGGTCGTAGACCTCGCCGGCGTCGATAAGGGCTTTGAGCGCGTCGGTAACCAGCCCCTTGGCGCCGTAGGAGCCGTCGTCGGTCATGACGCACAGCTTTTGGCTGACAGCTGCAAACTCGTCTTCCAAAATAACCAGTTCTTTGCTGCGAAAGCCGATGATGGCGTGCACGGTGCAGCCTTGCTGGCTCAATTTTTTGGCCACCGGGTACGCAATGGCACAGCCCACGCCGCCGCCCACCACCGCCACCTTGCGCAGGCCTTGCGTATGCGTGGGCATGCCCAGCGGACCTACAAAATCTTGTAGGCGCTCGCCCACACGCAGCGCGTTGAGCTGGCGCGTGGTGGCGCCGACTATCTGATAGATAATGGTTATTGTCCCTTTGACGCGGTCAAAATCGGCCACGGTCAACGGGATGCGCTCGCCCTGATCGTCTACCCGCAGGATAATAAACTGCCCGGGCTGCGCTTTTTTGGCGATAAGCGGTGCGCGGATCTCCATCAAAGTAACGGTGGGGTTGAGCGCTTGTTTGCGAACCACTTCGAACATGTAGGGACTCCTCTCGTATGGTTACAAAGGAAAAAACCGTAGGCCGGCGGCTTTTTGAGCCGGCAACAACGCTGCTTTTGCGCGTGCCGGCGCGATGGGTCTGTCGCCAAAAGCACCGCGCAAACGGCCTTTTTCTGTTGATGGTACTATATCAAAGGCTATCCACAATAGCAAGATAAAAGTCGAAGGCGGCGCTCTTTTTTGGCGTGCGGACGCCGTATTGCGAAGAGGCCTGTCCTCCCGGCAAAGGAGAAGAGCACAGCGCAAAACTTACATTTACCCATCCGCGTCGGCGGCGCTGCGCCGTTGGCAGACCTCCTGTCCGTCCGCCCCGTAAGCCACCGGATAAGATCGCGTCGTCCGCCATCATTTGTGCGTCAAAACGCATGCTAAGGCCCGGCGACGCCGGCACATGGGGCACTTGCAGAGTCATCGGCACAGCTGTTTCGCCCCGCGCCGGGTAGGTGGCCGGCGCGCGTGCGCCACAGCGTCTGTCGGGGCGGTTCAAAGGCACCTCTCCTCTTTGCGCGCTGCCCCGCTTGGCATCTACGGTTGCACATTGTTTATCATTTTTTCGCCGTGGTATCATACAAGTGATAGCATGGCTTTCTTTCGGCCAACCCCTGCAGAAATGGAGTGATATAACTTGTCAAACATCCCGGTCATCACCATCAGCCG
>JAQVWW010000328.1 GCA_028709505.1 Eubacteriales bacterium | reverse complement strand
CACAGCGCCGAAATGAACCTCATCAAAAACCATGACGTGCTGGAATCGCTGGCCCACTACGCGCGGGAGCACCGTGCCGCCTACATCATCACCGGCCAGTCGCCCGGCTCCATCAAAGACGACGAAAGCCTGACCTGGCGGCTGCACGCGATACTGCCCCACGCGCAGATACGGGCGGTGGCGGCGCAATAATATCGGATGGGCAGCAGCCCCTGCGCCGGTTTTTGGGTCCACGCCGCCCTTCGCACAACCATTTTCCGGTTTTGTGATGGCGACGGCCGTGTTATTCCTACGGCGCGGACGGGAAAAGCGAAACGGATTGCCGGTGCAATGGATAACCATATGCGTTGGCAAATACCGTCTTTGCGCCCGGCGGCGGCTGCCTAAGGGATGGGGTCATCCTGCATGGTCCGGCGAGACATCGCCGACGCCTGCGGCAACATAAAAATGACCGGGCTTTTTACCGGGCCGGCGGATTGCGGATGCAATCCGTTTTTTATGCCGCGTGTTTGACCGGCGCCCCGGCGCTGTCGCCTTGGGGCAAGCTTTGGGTCGCGTGTTGTTTCCGGCGCGGATAACGGGCTATCTATGCAAACAGGGTGTCAAAAAAATTTTTTGACACCCTGTTTCTATTTTGCGTATTGCCGGCCAATCGCGTCAGTCGTCGTCCTGCTCGTAGCCGCCTACCACGTGGGCGTCGGGCAGAATCTGCATCTCGGGCTCGGGCAGTTCTTCGATACGATCCAGCCGCTTCTGGATGAGGTTTGTGCGGTTGCTGGCGTCGCGCACGCCTTTGCTGGCCCGCTCCAGGTGCCGCTCCACCGCCGCCAGGTTATCGGCAAAGGTGCCGAACTGCTTTTTCACGGTGCCCAACAGCTTCCATACTTCGCCGGAACGCTTCTGAATGGCCAGCGTCTTAAAGCCCATGCGCAGCGAGCTTAACAGCGCCGACAGCGTGGTGGGCCCGGCCACCGTTACGCGGTATTCGCGCTGCAGCCGCTCGGATAAGCCCGGACGGCGCAAGATCTCGGCGAACAGGCTCTCCACCGGCACAAACAGGATGGCAAAATCGGTGGTATAGGGTGGATAGATGTATTTGTCGCGAATGCTGCGGGCCTGCTGCAATACGCGGGCCTCCAGCGCCTTCTCGGCTTCGGCGGCGGCGGCGACGTTGCCTTCCTCGCGCGCCTGCGTCATGCGCTGGTAGTCCTCCATCGGGAACTTGGAGTCCATAGGCAGCCACACCGGCGATCCGTCTTCGGGCCCGGGCAGTTTGACGGCGAATTCGACAATCTCGTCCGAATGGGGCTTCACCTTGACGTTGGCCTGATACTGCTCGTTTACCAGCATCATCTCCAGCAGCGCGCCCAGCTGCACTTCGCCCCAGGTGCCGCGGGTTTTGACGTTGCTGAATATGTTCTTGATGTCGCCCATGTCCCGCGACAGCGAACGCATCTCGCCCAGGTTTTTATACACCTGCTCCAGTTGGTCGGATACCATTTTAAACGACTGCCCCAGCCGCTGCTCCAGCGTGCGGCTGAGCTTCTCGTCCACAACGCCGCGCATCTCGTCCAGCTTGCGCTCGTTGCCCTCCTGCATGCCCAGCAGCCGGCGCTCCACCGTGTCGCGCATTTTCTCCATGTGTTCGCTCTGCTGCAGGCTAAAGCCGCCCAAATTGGCGTTGAGCGTCTCGCGCAGCGCGTCCATGCGCCGGGCTACCTCCTCGCGGTTTTCCATGTTCTGTCGTTCGCCCGACGCGCGGCCGCGCTCGGCCTCCTCGCGCACCAGTTTTTCCAGCCGCTCCATCTCGTCGATGGCCGCCTGGTTGGCCTGCTTATTGCTGCGAATGCGCGCCGCTGAAACCCGCGCCGCCGCAAAGGCGCCCACGCTGGCCAGCAGGCACATGCCCAATATGGCCCATTGTATGATGTCCGTGGTCATTGTCCGTCCCCTTCCCCCCCTGGCTTTGCTATGATTGTAGTATGGTGCCGGCCAGTTGTCAATTGACCTGCCGCCGTCGCCGCGGCTATAATGATGGCGGGAAACGTCCCCACGGAGGTGTTTTTATGCAGCTTCCCGCCGCGCTGGCCGCACAGCTGGGCGACGCGCCGCTGGTCGCCGAAACCATCGGCATGTCCGGCGACAGCGTGTATCGCGTCGATACCACGCCAGCCTGCTATCTGAAGATATCTTCCGGCGAGGAACTGCGCCGGGAAGGGGTGGCGCTGCGTTTTTTAGACGCAAAGGTGCCGGTGCCCGGCGTGCTGCATTTTGATACGCACGACGGGCTGACGTATCTGTTGAGCACGGCGCTGCCCGGGCGGATGGCCTGCGCGCCGCAGTGGACGGCGCAGCCGGCGCAGCTGGCGCTGCAGCTGGGCTGGGCGCTGCGCCGGCTGCATACGCTGCCCATCGCAGGATGCCCGCTTACGCGCACGCTGGATACGGCACTTGAGCTGGCAGCCCGGCGCGTGGAGCAAAACCTCGTGGATGTCGACGACTGGGAAGACGAAAATAGCGGCCGCACGCCGGCGCAGGTGCTGGCGCAGCTATATGCCCAGCGGCCGGCGGATGAGGACTTGGTGTTCACCCACGGCGATTATTGTCTGCCCAACGTGTTCTTGGACGGGCAGGGCCTGACCGGCTTTTTGGATCTGGGCCGCTGCGGCGTTGCC
>JAQVWW010000327.1 GCA_028709505.1 Eubacteriales bacterium | reverse complement strand
GGGTGGCGGCGCCCTGCGGCGGCAATGGTCGCTGCGGCAAGTGCCTGGTGCTGGTGCACAACCCCAAAAAACCCTGCGCTCAGGAAGAGCGATTGCTGGGCGGCGCGCAGCTGGCCCAAGGGTGGCGGCTGGCCTGCCTGACGGCGGTGTTCGACGGCATGCGCGTCGAGACCCGGGAAATGCCGGCAGACATGAAGATTGCCGTAGACGGGGGCCTTTACCAGGCGCAGCTGGACGCGCCGGTCAAGGCCCAGGCCTTTGCGCTGGCCCCGCCGCAGCTGCACGACCAGCGCAGCGACGCGCGCAGGCTGCTGGACGCGCTGGACGGGCCGCACAACATAGCGCTGCCGGCGCAGCGTAAGCTGCCTCAGGTGCTTAGGCAGGCGGGATACGCCGGCCGGGCGGTGGTGTGCGCCGATACGGTGCTGGACGTCATAGACGGCGCGCGCCGGGTGCTGGGTGTGGCGGTGGATATCGGCACGACGACGCTGGCCGCTTATCTGCTGGATTTGGCCACCGGCGAGCAGCTGGCCGCCGACGCCGCGCTAAACCCGCAAAAAGTACGCGGCGACGACGTGATATCGCGCTGTGACCACGCGCGCCAGGACGGGCCGGATGAGATGATGAAGATGGTTCTTGACGCCGTCGGCGCCATGGTGGAGCGCATGTGCCGCAGTGCCGGCGTGTCAAGCGA
This sequence comes from Eubacteriales bacterium, assembly GCA_028709505.1. Classification (GTDB taxonomy): domain Bacteria; phylum Bacillota; class Clostridia; order Christensenellales; family UMGS416; genus STF2-111. The sequence continues at coordinate 1,983 of JAQVWW010000327.1, read as the reverse complement.
CGAAGTTTACCAGATGGCGGTGGTGGGCAATACCGTCATGCTGCATCTGTTTGCCGGCGTATCGCCCGAGCACATCGCCCAAGCGCCTTTTATCCCGGCCTGGGCCGACGCGTGGCGCATCGATGCCGCGACGCTGGGTCTGGCCATCAACCCCGCCGGAGAGGTGTTGCTGCTGCCCTGCATCGCCGGGTACGTGGGCGCCGACACGGTGGCGGCCATTCTATCCTGCGGCCTGCACGAAAAGAAAGAGCAGGCGCTGCTCATTGACATCGGCACCAACGGTGAAATCGCGCTGTGCGCCCACGGCAAAATTTATACGTGCTCCACCGCCGCCGGCCCGGCGTTTGAAGGCGCGCACATCCGCTGCGGCGTGGGCAGCGTACCCGGCGCCATCAACACCGTGGGCATGCACGAGGGCAAGCTGCGCTTTACTACCATCGACAACCAACCGCCCTGCGGCATCTGCGGATCGGGCCTGGTGGACTTGGCGGCGCTGCTCATCGAGCAGGGCGCCGTGGACGAGACCGGCATGCTGGACGCCGACGGCGCCGCCCAGGCGCTGCGCCCGTATTTTGACGACGAGGGCTTCTGGCTGGACGCCGACGCGCGCATCGGCCTGGTACAGCGGGACATCCGCGAGCTGCAACTGGCCAAAGGCGCCATTGCCGCCGGCATCCAGGTGCTGTTGCACGAGGCCGGTGTGACGCTGGACGAGCTGGAGCACGTCTATCTGGCCGGCGGGTTCGGCACGTATCTGGACCAGCGCAATGCCGGCATCATCGGGCTTATCCCGCGCACGCTGCTGGGCAGCACGCGGGCCGTGGGCAACGCCGCCGGCGCCGGCGCCCGGGCGGTATTGCTGTCCCGCGCGATGGAAGAAGCCGCCCGGCAGGTGGCGCGCGAAGCCTGCTATGTGGAGCTTTCGGCCCGATCGGACTTTCAGGACGCGTTTATGGACCATATGTTCTTTACCTAAAGGGCGGCGAAAAAGGGCACAGCGGCGCTGCGGCAGCGGCGCGCGGCGCGCCCGTCGGCTCTCTATTACATCCGGATACGGGCCTGCATCGTAAGGCTGCAGACAAACTCAAAAAAGCAAGCATAGCGACGATGAAACAACTTTTTTAGCGTACGGCGCACGCACAGGCGATCTGAGAAAGCTCAATTTGAACTAGGCCCGAAGAAGGGGCTAAAGCCCCTTCTTCGAAAAGCTTGCCGGCAAAAGCCAAACGCCTTTGTTCGCAAGCGAAAAAGGGGATGCCCTTTTTTCTTTTGCTTTAGTGTGGTAAAATAGAAGTATCGCAGGCGCAGGCGTGGGGTGGACACGTCGCTTCACAGCGGCGGATTTCTTTGCGTATGCCCGCGTACGATGCCGGCTGGCACGGAGGTGGCTTTATGGCTTACGAACCGAAGATCAGGAACGAACATACCGACGCGCTGATGGACGCTTTGCTATCGCTGCAAACGCCCGAGGAATGCTACAGGCTCTTTGAGGATATGTGCACGGTAAACGAGCTGCTGGCCATGACCCAACGCCTGCAGGTGGCCGGGATGCTGCGCGCCAACATTACCTATCACGACATCGTCGAGCGTACCGGGGCCAGCACTGCCACCATCAGCCGCGTGAACCGCTGTCTCAACTACGGCGCCGGCGGCTACGCCATGATACTGGAGCGTCAGCAGCAAAAAACCCAGGAAAAATAGAGCCAAAAGGAGCTTCCATGAATCTGTCAGAATTGAATCCGATGCAGAGGGCGGCTGCGCAGCACGTGCAGGGGCCTCTTCTCATTTTAGCCGGCGCCGGGTCGGGCAAGACCAAGACGCTCATCAGCCGCATTGCCAACATCGTGGATCAGGGCCTGGCCCGGCCAGAGGAAATACTGGCCATCACTTTTACAAACAAGGCCGCCGCCGAAATGCGTGCCCGCGTAACGGCGCTGACCGGCGACGCGGCGCAGAATATGCAGATCAGCACCTTTCACGCGC
>JAQVWW010000326.1 GCA_028709505.1 Eubacteriales bacterium | reverse complement strand
GGCCAACCAGGCCGAGCGCAGCAGCCTGACGGCGGCGCAAATTCAGCTGGAGCTGGCGCAAAGCCGCCTGCCGGTCTACCTTGTGGTGCCCGAGCAGTTTACGCTGCAGGCCGAGCACGTGATGATGCGGCATCTGAAGAGCCACGGCTTTATGCAGCTGCGCATTCTAAGCCCTTCCCGGCTGACCGACGAGGTGTTCGGCCGCACCCGCAAGCCCAAACGCACGCTCATCGACGAGCGCGGGCTGGCCATGGCCCTAAACCACATTGCCCAGCAGTGCCAGCCGCAGCTGACGGCCTATCGGCGCATTGCCCATTTTCCCGGCTTTAGCAAGGCCTTTTTGCAGTTTGTCAGCCAGTTTAAGCAGTGCGATATCCCTTTGAGCGCTTTTGAGGAAGCCGGCCAGACCGGCAATACGCTATTGCGCGCCAAAATGCACGATCTGGCACTGCTCTACGGCAAGCTGCAAGAGCATCTGGCCCAAAATCAATACATGGATCACAACGATCGGCTGGCTCACTTTATAGCCGCCATACCGCTGGATGAGCAGCTGCGCAGCGCCGTCGTGTATTTTGACGGGTTTAGTTATTTTACGCCGCGCGAGTGCCGTATGGTGGGTGAGCTTATGGCCGTATGCCGGCAGGTCAACGTATCGTTGGGCGATGAGGAACAGCTGGCCCGGCAGACCGACTTATTCCTGCCCATGCGGCGCATCGAGCAGCGCCTGTGCGACATGGCCGAACAGCTGGCCGAGCCGGTGCAGCGGCTGCGCTACCGGCCCGGCGCCGTAAACGGCCTGCGCGCCGTGGTGCCCCAGGCCTTCTGCTGGAGCCCGGCGCAGCGCCAAAGCGCCGCCGCGCAGCAGATGGTGGCGGTGGCCGCCGGCGAAAAGGAAGAGGAAATCGAGGCTTGCGCCGCCTACATCGCCCACATGGTACGTACGCGTCCGGCACGCTATCGCGATTTTCTTGTGGCCTGTAACGACTTGGAGGGCTATGCGCCGGCCATCAGCCGCCTGTTTGAGCGGTATCGCATCCCGTGCTTTATCGACCGCAAGCGCGAGATTACGCGCAACCCCGTCGTCCGCTTTCTGGTGCAGGCGCTGCGCGCGCTGTCCGACGGCTTTCGCTGGCAGGATGTTATCGGCATTGCCAAGACCGGTGTAACCGGCTTAACCGACGACGAGACCGAAGCGTTGCAGGCCTACGCGATGGCCTTTGATCTATCGGGGCGGCAGCGCTGGAGCAGAGACTTCCACTGGGGCGCCGACACCTATGACTTGGCCGGCTTAAACGCGCTGCGCCATCGCGTGATGGCGCCGGTTAACCTGCTGACGCGCGCCACCGCCGGCAGCAAAAAAACCGGCGCGCACTGGGCCGACGCGCTGTTCCAAACGATTTGCAGCATGGACGCCCGCCAGAAGCTGGACGACATGGCCCAATGCCTGCAGCAGGGCGGCTATGCCGACGAGGCGGCCATCTGCCGGCGGATATGGAACGCGCTGATGGAGACGTTCGACCAGTTCCACGAAATATTGGGCGGCACGTTGCTTACGCCCCGCCAGGCGCTGGAGATTCTGCAAAGCAGCCTGGAGCAAACCCAGGTGGGTATTTTGCCCACGTCGGCCGACGAGGTGCCGGTGGGCGACATCGGCCGTTCCAAAAACGTCGAAGTGCGCTATCTGATTGTGCTGGGCGCGGCCGAGGGGTCGCTGTCGGCATTGCAAAGCGACGAGAGCGTGTTTAGCGACCTGGAGATGCAGGAGCTGTCGGGCAGGGGCGTAGCGCTGGACCGGGACAGCGCCTTTTTGACAGCCCAAAAGCAGTACGATTTGTACAACCTTTTTTCATCGTGCACCGACATGCTGTACGTCAGCTGGTGCCGGTACGACGCCGATGGGCAGGATACCGCCGCCGACAGGCTGGTGCTGCGGCTGATGGAGCTGGCCGGGCTGGAAAAGGGCGATATTCTTCCGGCACGGCGTATTTTTGAGCGGCCGGTGGAGCGCCAGGGCAGCGCCGGGCAGCTGGCCGCTTTGCTGCGCGGCTATCTGGCCGGCAACTCCATATCGCCGGCACAGCAACAGCTGCTGTGCTGGTATCGCGCCCAGGATGAGTATCGCCCGCGGGTAGAAAAGCTCATTGGCTGGGCGGTGGGGCAGCAGGAGCCACAGACGGTGCCCGGCGTCGAGCCGCTGCGCAAAATAAGCGTCACGCAGCTGGAGAGCTATGCCCACTGCCCGCTGGCCTTTGGCATGACACACCTGCTGCGGCCGGCGCCGCTGGCGAAGCACGGCGTGGACGCGGCCAAAGCCGGCGTCTATCTGCACGCCGCCATGGAGGAGTTCTCCCACGAGATGCGGCGGCTGACGACGGACTTTGCCCAGCTGGATGAAAAGGACGCCCAGGATGCCATGCGTCACGTAACCGCTGCGCTGGAGCAGGAGTTTGAATACGGGCTGCTGCACCGATCGCACACGCTGCGCTGGTCGGCCCAGGCGATGAACCGCATTCTGTCCCGCGCCGCCGCCACGTGGCTTACGCAGATGCAGGAGGGCAGCTTTGTCCCCTTCGGGCAGGAAATCCGCTTTGGCCGCAGCGATATGGCCGTCGTGGATTTATCCCGCGGCGACATGCCCGCCGAACTGCAGGGCCGCATCGACCGCGTCGATATCTTTA
>JAQVWW010000325.1 GCA_028709505.1 Eubacteriales bacterium | reverse complement strand
ACCACGGTGGACGCCATCGTGGCGGCTAACCCCGGCATGACCGCCGGCACGACGCTGCGCATCGGGCAGGTGCTGTGCATCCCGCCGGCCGGCGGCGCTGCCGGTTGCCCGGCAGGCTACCGCACGCATACCATCGTAAGCGGCGATACGCTGTGGCAGCTGGCCCGCACCTACGGCACCACGGTGGACGCCATCGTGGCGGCCAACCCCGGCATGACCGCCGGCACGATACTGCGCATCGGGCAGGTGCTGTGCATCCCGCCGGCCGGCGGCGCTGCCGGTTGCCCGGCAGGCTACCGCACGCACACCATCGTAAGCGGCGATACGCTGTGGCAGCTGGCCCGCACCTACGGCACCACGGTGGACGCCATCGTGGCGGCCAACCCCGGCATGACCGCCGGCACGACGCTGCGCATCGGGCAAGTGCTGTGCATCCCGCCGGTCGGCGGCGCTGCCGGCTGCCCCGAGGGCTATCGCACGCATACCATTGTGCAGGGCGACACGCTGTCGAAGCTGGCCACCACCTATTCGACGACGGTGGATGAAATACTGGCCGCCAACCCCGGCCTGACTGTCACGACGACGCTGCGCATCGGGCAAGTGCTGTGCATCCCGCCGGTGCGCGCCTGCAACGGCACGCTGTACGTGCTCAAGCGCGGCGACACGCTGTACAACCTGGCCCTTGCCAACGGCATTACCGTAGAGGATATTTTAAGGGCCAATCCGCAGATCAACCCGCGGCTTTACCGCGCCGGCGACACCATTTGCCTGCCGGTGGGCGCCGCGCCGGGCACTGCGCCGGCGATGCCGGCCCTCCCCGCGCCCTCCGAGGTGCTGCCCGAAGAGGAGATGATGCCGGCGGTGCCCGCCACCTGCCCCGACGACATGCGCAGCTATACGGTGCAGGCCGGCGACACGTGGGAACAAATCGCCCGCAAGTTCGACGTATCCTACCACAGCATTTTGCACGAAAACCGGCATGTTGACATGTGCCAGCCGCCGGTAGCCGGCACGCTGCTGTGCCTGATGCCGGCCATGACGCCGCCCACCTGCGGCACCGGCCGCGTCTACGTCATCAAAGAGGGGATGACCATCCACGACGTGGCTGAAAAGTGCGGCGTGACGGTGGAAGAGCTGCTGATGGCCAACCCCACCTGTCCGCCCAGCGCGTTTACGCCGGGCAGGAAGATCTGCCTGCCGAAATAAAAAGAAAAGGCCGCTAAAAAACGCGAGTCAAAGAAAAACGCCGATGCCGCCGATACGGGCAGCATCGGCGTTTATGTAAAGGACAGCCCGGCGCTTGATGGGCCGCCCCGGACGCGAACATGCCGGCGGTCGTTTGGGCAGGGGAAAGCTTTGCGTACAAGCGGGCGGCGTTGCATTTTGGCCGGGCGGCCATTCCCGCCACATCTTACGCATGTTTCGGGACATACTATCCAAAAACAGCGAAAGGCGGAACGCAATGCTACCTATGGAACCTGAACTCCCCAGCGATGCGCCCGAAAACAACCCGCCCACCACGCCCGAGCAGAGCATCGTATCCACCGGCAGCATGCCGCTACCCGACGTGCAAAGCCCCATCCACTGCATCACCATCATCGGGCAGATTGAAGGGCACATGGTGCTGCCTCCGCACAACAAAACCACGAAGTATGAGCACATCCTGCCCATGCTTATCGCCATCGAGGAAAGCCCCGATATCAAAGGTTTTCTTGTGCTGCTTAACACCGTGGGCGGCGACGTCGAGGCGGGACTGGCCATTGCCGAGATGATAAGCGGCATGACCACGCCGTCGGTATCTATCGTGCTGGGCGGCGGGCACAGCATCGGCGTGCCGCTGGCCGTATGCACGCGGTATTCTTTTATCGTGCCCCGCGCCACGATGACCATTCACCCCATCCGCATGAACGGACTGGTCATCGGCGTGCCGCAGACGTACGATTACTTCAACAAAATGCAGGAGCGCGTGGTCAACTATGTGGTCGAGCATTCGCAAATTGATAAGGCGACTTTTACCGAGCTTATGATGCGCACCGGCGACCTGGCCAACGACGTGGGTACCATCCTGGTGGGGCAGGAGGCGGTAAATTGCGGCCTTATCAACGAGATCGGCTCGCTGGATAAAGCCATGGCAAAGCTCAAGGAGCTTATGGAGGAAGAAAAATGATGTACACCGTCATCCCGCTGGAAATGGTGCAGGGCGTCGATCCGGCCTCGCCCACACCCACTACCACCCGCATCAACGGCGTGCGCGTTACACAGAGCAACGGCGTCATACAGGACGTGCTCAGCACCGACCCGATGGATTATTTAAAGCTGCCCCGGCTGGGTCGGTTGGAATAAATTGCACGCAATGCGCCAAAAAGGCTTATCCCGGCGCCACATCTTGTGAGGATAGACAAATATCGATATAATAAAGCCATCTAATCAGCATTTGATGAGGTGGCTTTGATGATTTTATCGATAAACGGCGTGCCCTTTCAGGCGCGCGAGGGCATGCTGCTGGACGCGCTGGTGGCCGCCGGGCAGCGGGTGGCGGCGCCCTGCGGCGGCAACGGCCGCTGCGGCAAGTGCCTGGTGCTGGTGCACAACCCCAAAAAACCCTGCGCTCAGGAAGAGCGATTGCTGGGCGGCGCGCAGCTGGCCCAAGGGTGGCGGCTGGCCTGCCTGACGGCGGTGTTCGAC
>JAQVWW010000324.1:2175-2692 GCA_028709505.1 Eubacteriales bacterium | reverse complement strand
ACTGACCTCCCCGTCCGCGCCCCATTTTCCGCAGGAATAGCCCAGCGAGATGAGCGCTTCCTGCAGCGCCTTGACATCAGCGCCGATTTCTACCTTAGCAAGTCATCCGGATGGGCAACGGCATCCCCGCATCTTTTATCATGCCATCTTGTTTTTATGGGTGTCTCGCTTTATGATAGCAAGTCCCATATTCCGGCTTTTCTATATGGAAATGTTTGGGCTTATATCGTATAATGTATACCTACATGAAAGGCGGTGGCTCTGGGATGATCACCGATGAAACCCTTTACCGCCGCTATCTGGAAGGCGACGAGAGCGGGTTGGTTGCGCTGATGGAGCGCTATGGGAACCGTCTAACCTTTTATATAAACGGTTATCTCCATGATTTGGACGATGCGGAAGATTTGATGATTGAAGCGTTTGCTTACCTCGCCGTCAAAAAGCCTAAAATGCAGAATAACTTCAAAGCGTATCTCTACAAAACCGCACGCCACCTCGCCCTGCGGTTTGTCTCTAA
>JAQVWW010000324.1:0-2165 GCA_028709505.1 Eubacteriales bacterium | reverse complement strand
GCCGCTGCTTCGGATTCGATGATTTGGGAAAAGAGCCGGAGAGCGGAGCGCTCGTCGAAGAAGTGATCCAAACGAAAGAGCGCAATGATATTTTGCATCTATGCATGGAGCAGATAAACCCCGACTATTGTGAAGCGCTGTACCTCGTCTATTTTGAAAACATGCGCCATGCCCAGGCCGCTGCCGTTATGGGGAAAAGCGAAAAGCAGGTGGCGGATCTGGTGTATCGCGGCAGAAATTCGCTGCGGATACGGTTGGAACAGGAGGGGATCACCAATGCGGAATACTGAGGAACGCGTCTTGGCCGTAAAACAGAGGGCAAGGGAGTTAGAGCGGCAAAAGCGGATTCGCAAAGGCCGCATCGTTACGGCATGCTACGCCGCCGCCTGTTTGCTGCTTATTATCGGGCTATCCGTTGCTATGCCGGGCGTTATGGCGGGCATGCCCGAGGGCGAGTATGCCTATTTTGGCACAGCTGCCGGTATCTTTGATCGAAGCGGCGGTTTTGGGTATGTGCTTATCGGCCTGCTGGCCTTCCTACTCGGTGTGAGTGTGACGATATTAGGCTATCGTCTCAATTTAAGAAACCGATTGGAGCGCGAGGATTCGGAGGATGGCGATGATTGAACTGATTGACAACACCTTACAGTTTGTCATTACGCTGATCGCCGGCATCGGAGCGGGCGTCCTGTATTACAAAGGTCGCAAGCAAGCCTATTTTTTGCTTTCCTGCTTTTTGGGCACGTTTTCGCTGGGCACGCTTTATTGGACGCTCCATGTTCTGTTGTTCAGCCATTCACCGCAGATTTTTTATGTTTCGGAGCTTGCGTGGATTGCCAGCTCCCTATTCCTGCTGACGCTGGAATACACCCTGTCCACGCCGGAGGAGAGAAGATTCAAGCATCCTGCCGTATGGCTTGTTCCCATCGTTTGCATTCCACAGCTCATACTCTATTTGGCGCATGGTGACATTCTCTTTAACTTGCTGATATGCGGCCTGACGATGGCCGCCGCGTGGTACTCCGTGCGCGGGCTGCTCTATGCCAGAAGGCAAAGCGGGAAGCCGCGGGATATGCAATACTTTCACATCGTCGTTTTGTGTATCATTGCGCTTGAATACTGTCTGTGGACGGCATCCTGCTTCTGGGTCAGCGATACCCTTACAAATCCCTACTTTGCCTTCGATTTTCTGCTGACAGCGGCGATGTTTGCGCTTTTGCCCACAACGCGAAAGGCGGTGGCGGCATGACCTATATCGAAAACATCTTTGTCTGCATCGCCGCGCCGCTTTTGGTGGCGGCGCTGTGCATGGGCAAACGATATGCCCGCGCCTTTTTCTTTTGCTTTGCGGGCATGGCGGCTTGTCTGCTTTCCGCCTATATCAACACCTTTTTTGCCCAGGTATACAACGCGGATATGATCAACGCCACCACGCAAATCGCTCCGGTGGTTGAGGAAATCATGAAACTGCTGCCGCTTTTGTTTTATTTGCTGGTCTTTGAACCCAAGCCTGAGAAAATCAATATCAGTGTACTGATATTGGCCGCCGGATTTGCCACCTTTGAGAACATCTGCTACCTTACGCAAAACGGTGCGGCCAATCTGCCCTTTCTGCTCATCCGCGGCTTCGGGACCGGCGCGATGCATATCGTCTGCGGGGCGATTGCCGGATACGGGCTTGCCTATGTGTGGCAGCGCGAGTGGCTTAAAATCGCGGGGACGGCCGGTCTTCTGGGCGCCGCCGTCACTTTTCATGCCATTTACAATCTGCTGATCGCCTATGGCGGCACAGCGCAGTACATTGCCTACGCGCTGCCCATCCTCACCATCACGGCCGGAATCGGCGCGGGCAAGCTGCTCAAGATCAAATATCTACGCTAAAACAGAAGGAGCCTTTTCTTTAATAGCTGCCAATATGGCGGCTTTTTTTATCAAAGAAAATAACAAAAATATTTTTGGTTTTCGGTGCGTAGTTTTGCGTTTTTTTGTACCTATATAAGTATAGGGGGTTGGAAAGAACCATTTTTCAAGGAAAGAGGTGTTCAGATGCATGATACGGTGGAACGGGTCAGGCGGGTGCGGCTGCGCGCCGGAGAATTGCGCCGCAAAAGAGAAGACTTGATCCTCGGCGGGCTAGGCTCGTTGTGCGCGGCGCTGGCGCCCGC
>JAQVWW010000323.1 GCA_028709505.1 Eubacteriales bacterium | reverse complement strand
TCTCTGATACGTCAGGGCAACATGTCCAAAACCACGCTGGTCAACACACACCGCTACCTGGAGGCCTTTGAAGAGCGGCTCAAACAGGGGTTGGACATCGTCTACATCGCCTTCTCATCGGCGCTGAGCGGCTCGTGCCAGTGCGCCATGCAGGCCGCCGAAGAGCTGCGGGGAAAGTATCCCGCACGCAAAATCTGGGTCATCGATTCGCTGTGCGCGTCGGTGGGCGAAGGTCTGCTGGTCTATACCGCCGGCAAGCTGCGCCTGGACGGTATGCCCGCCGAAGATCTGGTAAAATGGATCGTCGACCATCGGCTTAACCTGGTTCACTGGTTCACCGTCGACGACATCAACCATCTGTACCGCGGCGGCCGCGTCAGCAAAGCTTCGGCTGTATTGGGCACGGCGCTTAAAATTAAGCCGGTGATGCACGTGGACAACGAAGGCCGGCTCATCCCGATGGAAAAAGTAATGGGGCGGAAAAAATCGCTGTCCGGCGTGGTGGCGCACATCGTCGATCGCGTCGATCGCACACAGCCCATCACCATCTTCATCGGCCACGGCGATTGCATCGACGACGCCGAACTGTGCGCCAAGATGCTGCGCGATAAACTGGACATTGCCGACCTTAAAATCATGTATGTCGGCCCCGTCGTCGGCGCCCATTCGGGCCCGGGCACCATCGCCATCTTCTGCTTTGGCAACCCCCGATAAATCGGCGTCCGCCGAAAAATAGCAACGGCAAAAGTGCCTGTCTGGCCGCAGACAGGCACTTTTTATAACGTTATGTTACCTACGTATCCGCCACAGCCCGCCGCCATGAGGATTCCCGCAGAGCCCATCAAAAGGCAAAGCCTTGTCCCCTTGCCCCTTTTAGCGCCAAACGGCTTTGGGGCGGGACAGGCCCTTCTATACGCCCGGCGGCATACGGCCCAAGCCGCCGTGCCGCGTCAATACTTTGCCAGCAGAAAGCCGATGAGAATACAAAATGCGCCCAGCAGCACAAACCAGAATTGAAAGGGTATAAACACCAGCATCAGCACAATGCCCACCAGCACCAGCACAATGCCCAGCCAGCGTTTATAATTCGGCCCGCACCCACGGCCAATCCTACGAAACATGACAGCAACCCCTTTCCGCAGTCCTTTCTCCAATCTATGAACAAAAGGCGCAAAAAGTTCGGCTATTGCTGGCGGGTGCGCAGCAAAAATGCCCAGCCGCCGCGAATGCCCACGCGGCACGTATCAGCGGCCATGACGTTGCTGATGCCGATGGTTGCATCCGCCGGCAGATGCGTGGGCTGGGGCAGCACGTACTTTAAATTTTCGGTGGGGCCGGCCTGCACCGTGTCGCCAAAAGGCAGCACCGACAGGATATCGCCGGCGCTGCCGCAAAGGACGGTGTCGCCGCAGGCTGCCCGCGCTTGGGTGCGGTCGTCGTGCATCGTCGCGGCAACGCCCCGTTTCTCCAGCCGTATCAGCAGCATCAGATTCCCCAGCGTATGATCCAGCCGCTGGCCAAACCCGCCCAGCAGCACCGCCTGCGTCGCTCCCAGCTCCACCGCCTTGTCAACGGCCAGCTGCCCGTCGGTTTCGTCCTTCTCGGCAGGGTGGCGCACCATGGGAACGCCCAGGCAGGCCAGCCGCCGCGCGGCGTCGCCCAGCGAATCCATATCGCCCAGCACCATCGTAGGCGTTACGCCGGCGGCCAGCGCGTATTGCGCGCCTTTATCGGCACACAAAACAACGTCGGCCTGGGCAGCCTCCCGCCTAAGCAGCGCCGCCGAAGGCGGATCGCCGCCCAGCACGATGACGGCCTTCATGCCTCTGCGCGCAGCGTACGTATGGCCGCTGCCATATCCTCTGCGCCGAACACGTAGGAGCCGGCCACCAGCACGTTGGCGCCGGCCTTACGCGCCAGCGCGGCGGTCTGCCCGTTGATGCCGCCGTCCACTTGAATATCCACTAAAAGGCCGCGCCGGACAATTTCACCGTGCAGCTGCGCGATGCGCTGCGTGCTGCCCGGGAGATACGCTTGCCCGCCAAACCCCGGATAGACGCTCATGATAAGCACCATCCCCACCTGCTCCAAATACGGGTATACCCGCTCTATCGGCGTGTCCGGATTGATGCTCAGCGCGCTTTGCGCGCCTAGTTCGCGGATGGTACGCAGCATACCCGCCGTGTCGCCGCCCGATTCCAGGTGGATAGTCACGCCGTCGGCGCCACTTTTTATCATGTCCGCAATCTGATATTCCGGGTGGGCCACCATCAGGTGCACGTCAAAAAAAGCGGCGCAGTGCGGCCGCAGCGCCGCTACCATCTGGGCGCCTATTGTAATGGGCTTAACAAAATTGCCGTCCATCACGTCGATGTGCATCATGTCGGCCCCGGCCTGCTCGGCCCGGCGCACATCGTCGCCCAACCGTGCAAAATCCGCCGCCAACAGTGACGGGGCGATTTTAATCATATCTTCTCCTCCATCTGTCTTGCAGAGTCTCCAACAGCTTCTGATACCGCTGCAGCCGTCCGGCGGGAATCTCCCCGTCGGCGGCGGCCCGGTGCACGGCGCAGCCCGGCTCACTGTTATGCAGGCAGCCGGCAAAGCGGCACCGGTCGGCGTATGTAGCAAACTCACGGTAAAAATCTTTCAGCTCCCGCGGGTCCATATCCTCCAAATCCAGCAGGCTAAAGCCC
>JAQVWW010000322.1 GCA_028709505.1 Eubacteriales bacterium | reverse complement strand
GCCCGCGCGTCCACGGCGTGCGCGATCGTAAGGCGCTGGACGGCATCGGCGAGAAGAGCCTGCGCGGCGCGGCGCTGTGGGACGAGGTAAAAGACCGCCTGCACAAGAGCGCGCTTGCGCTGTCCGGCGGGCAGCAGCAGCGGCTGTGCATCGCGCGGGTGCTGGCGGTGTGCCCCGAGGTGCTGCTGATGGACGAACCTACGTCGGCGCTGGATCCGCTGTCCACCCAGCGCATCGAGGACTTGATTGAGGAGCTAAAAGGCGGCTATACCATCGTCATCGTCACGCACAACATGCAGCAGGCCGGGCGGATTTCCGACCTGACGGCTTTTTTCTACCGCGGAGATTTGATAGAATGGGGGCAGACTGAGACGCTTTTTCAGACGCCCCACGATCGACGCACCGAGGACTACATCACAGGAAGGTTTGGTTAAGGAGGCATCATGAGCGCAAGACTGTCCTTTACCCACGACATGGAGGAGCTCCATGCGGATTTGATTCAGATGGGGGCGCTGGCCGAGCAAGCCATCGGCGACGCGCTGATTGCCATCAAGACCCAGGACGTGACGCTGGCCCGGCAGATTATCGACGGCGACGACAAGGTGGATGCCATGGAGAAGCGTATCGAGCAGCGCTGCCTTACCATACTGGCCCGCCACCAGCCGCTGGCCGGCGACCTGCGCATGGTGGGTGCGGCGCTTAAGATCATCACGGACCTGGAGCGCATTTCCGATTCGGCCACCGATATCGCCGAGCTGGTCACGCAGCTGGCCGGCCAGCGGTATATCAAGCCGCTGGTGGACATCCCGCGCATGGCCGAGACGGCCATTCGGATGGTGCACGACGCCATCGACGCCTTTACCCGCCGGGAAGTGGAATTGGCCCGGGACGTGTGCCTGCGCGACGACGTGGTGGACGACGCCTTTTCCCGGGTTATGTTCGATCTGATTCGCCTGCTGCGCAGCATGCCCGAGGCGGCCAACCAGGCGGTGGATTTGCTGCTGGTGGCCAAGTATTTGGAACGCATCGCCGACCACGCCACCAACATTGCCGAGTGGGCCATCTATCTGGTAAACGGCCAGCACCCCCAGGACAAGGATATTCACCATATGGTGGAACAGACGGAAGGAAACTAACATGATCAAGCAGCGCATCGCCATCGTAGAGGATGAGGACGCCATCTCGCGCCTGTTGCAGATTAACCTGCAGGCCGCCGGGTACGACGCCCGGGTTTACGACCGCGGCGAAACTTTTTTGTCGGCGCTTAAGACCGAGTCCTACGATCTGCTGCTGCTGGACTGGATGCTGCCCGGCATGGACGGGCTGGGCGTCTGCCGCGCCGTGCGTCAACACAAGCGCGCCGAGCAGCTGCCCATCATCATGCTGACAGCCAAAAGCGATGAAATCGATAAGGTGCTGGGGCTGGAGATGGGCGCCGACGACTATGTGACAAAGCCCTTTGGCGTGCGCGAGGTGTTGGCCCGCGTACGGGCGCAGCTGCGCCGGGCACAGCCCGGGCAGGAGGACCCCACAGGGGTTTTGCGCTACGGCGATATTCTGCTGGATGAGCGCCAGCGCCAGGTATGGCTCTCGGGCAAGGGCGTCGATCTTTCCTATAAGGAATATGAGCTGCTGCACACGCTGCTGGAGCACCCCGGCTGGGTCTATTCCCGCGAGGTGTTGCTGGAGCGCGTGTGGGGTTATGAGTTTGAAGGCGAGACGCGTACCGTCGACATGCACATCGCCAACATTCGTAAAAAGCTGGAAGAAGTCGGCCATAAGGGACTTATCCAGACCATCCGCGGCGCCGGATACCGCCTGAAAACACTGGAAGAGGAAGCCGACGCATGAGAAAAAAACTCTATCTTTTGGCGCTGGGCGTCTGTCTGCTGGTCACGGTGCTGTCGGCTACGCTCATCAGCGTAGCCGTGGGCGTTGTGCAGAAAAATTTGATCACCCGGCACCTGACCGACATGGCGGCGGTGATGTGGCAGGGCGGCGCCGGCAGTCTGGAAGGGGACGCCCTTTCGCAGATGGCCGACGGCTGGGTGCAGCAGATAAATGCCGACGGCAACTTCTATCGCTTAACGGTGCTCAAGCGTGACGGTACGGTGTTGCTGGATACCGGCGCCGGCGTAGCTCCGGCCGACATGGAAAGCCACGCCGCGCGCGCCGAGGTGGTGCAGGCGCTCAGGCAGGGGATCGGCACCGACGTGCGCCGCAGCGCCACGCTCAAGCAGGATTACCTCTATGTGGCCATGGCCAAAAACGGGGCCGACAGGGTGGTGCGCGTGTCGCTGCCGCTTTTTGAAATGGCCCACACGCAGCGCGTCGTGGCGGCCTGGGCGGCCATATCCGGCCTGACGGCCATGCTGGTGGCGGCGATGGTCTGCCTGCCGTTATCGGCGCATTTTACCCGGCCGCTGCACCGGCTGCGCGCCGCCACGCAGCGCATCTCCCAGGGTGATTATACGCTTACGATAGACGGCGGCAGCGACGAAATCGGCCTGCTGGGCGACGATTTTAACCGTATGGCCGCACATTTAAACCAAACCATGCGTGACGAGCGGCTGCGCAAGGCGCAGCTGGACTCCATCCTGAACGCCGTGCCGCTGGGCATTCTGGCGGTGGACGCACAGGAAAAGGTGCTCTTTGCCAACCAGCCGGCCCGTATGATGCTGGATATGGCCCCCACGCC
>JAQVWW010000321.1 GCA_028709505.1 Eubacteriales bacterium | reverse complement strand
TGTCTCAGTCTTACGACTAAGCTTTGCTTACTCTTTGTCAGAATCAATTTCTTTGTGCTATGCAGTTTTCAAGGTCCGTTCCCGCCCCCCGGACGGTCAGCCTATCTAATCTACCACTTGTCTGCCCCTTTGTCAAGAACTTCTTTGTGTGGCTTTAGATAGCGGTGCCGCCTGCGCGTCGCACTTTCGTGCCCCGCCTCAGTCGGCCTGTATAGAATACCAAACACCTCTTTTTATGTCAATATCTTTTTTTCGCTTTTCGGTATTTCCTATAATTTCATCATAATCAATAGAAAATACGCGGCTTTTTTTGCACAACAGCCGCGTATTTGCCAGTGTAACTTAATTCTATTACATCCGGTGCGGCGCCTGGATACCCAGAAGGTACAGCCCCTGGCGGATGGTGGCCATGGCGGCGCGGGTCAGGCGCAGCTTGGCGCGTTTTTCCGCGTCGGGGCAGTCCAGGATGCGCTGCTCGTAATAGAACTTATTAAAGGCTTTGCACACGTCGATGACCTTGCGGGCCACCAGATACGGCTCATAGCGGCGGGCGGCCTGGGCGACGGCGTCGGGGAAAGCGGCAATTTCTTTGAGCACCGCCTGGGCTTCAGGCAGGTTCAGCGCGGCTTCGTCCCATTCGCCTTCCAGCGGAAAATCGCCGGCCTTGCGCAGGACGCTGGAGCAGCGCGCATGCGTATATTGGGCGTAAGGTGCCGTCTCGCCGTCAAAATTGAGTACGTTATCCCAGCTGAACACCGTATCCTTGATACGGTTGTTATACAGGACGCTAAACAGCACAGCGCCGATGCCTACCTGTTGGGCCACCTGCTCCTGATTCTCCAGGCCGGGGCTTTTTTCGCGGATAATTTCCTGCACCTTTTCGACAGCGCGATCCAGCACGTCCTCCATCAGCACCACGCGCCCCTTGCGGGTGGACATGGCGCCATCCTCCATGCTGACCATGCCAAAGGCCACGTGCACCAAATCCTGCGCCCATTCGCGGCCCATCAACTGCACCACCTGAAACCACTGCTTAAAATGCAGATTCTGCTGATAGGCCACCACATACAGACATTTTTCAAACTGGTAATGCTCTTTGCGCCAGAAGGCGGCGGCGATATCGCGGGTGACGTACAGCGTGGCGCCGTCCGAGCGGACGAATAGGCAAGGCGGCATATCGTAGTCGTCCAGGTATACCACCTGGGCGCCGTCACTTTGACTGAGCAATTGCTTTTCGCGCAGCTCGGCCAGCACCGGATCGGTCTTATCAGCATAAAAGCTCTCGCCCTGATACTCGTCGAAGCGGACGCCCAGCTTATCGTATACGCGAGCCACTTCGCTAAGCGTAATATCCTTAAACCAGTTAAACAGATCCAGCGCCTCAGGATCGCCGTCCTCGATCTTCTTAAACCAGGCACGGCCTTCGTCGCCCAGCTCCGGGTGCGCGTCCAGCTCGTCGTGGAAGCGCACATAGAGATCCACCAGCGCCTTGACGCCTTCGCGCTGCACACGGTCGCTGTCGCCCCACTTGCGATAGGCGACGATCATGCGGCCAAACTGGGTGCCCCAGTCGCCTAAAAAGTTCATGCTGACGGTGCGGTAGCCCAGGTAGCGGTAGATGAGCCCCAGCGAATTGCCGATGGCGGTGCTGGGCAGATGGTGAATGCCGAAGGGCTTTGCGATATTGATGGACGAATAATCGATGCAGATGGTCTTGCCTTTGCCTTCGCGGGACGACCCGTAGGCCTCGCCGGTCTCGACAGCCTGCAGCACACGGCGGGTAAAATCGCTCCTATCCAAATAGAAGTTTAAATAGCCTTTCACCGGCTCGACCCGCTCGACACAAGCCGGCTTTTCCAGCCGGGCGCACAGCTCGTCGGCAATGGCCGGCGGCGCCTTACGCAGCGCCTTGGCCAGCCGAAAACAGGGCAGCGCAAAGTCGCCCATCGAAGCGTCGGGCGGCGTTTCCAGCATATCGGCCAGCTGCTGCGCCGGCAGGCCGCTGGCTTTGCCCAATGCTTCGGCAATTTCCCATTTATAGTCCATAGTAACCCTCTTTTTCTCGGTAATCGTAGTTGAATTTTATCACTGTGCGCCGGCAATCGTCAATCTTTATACAAAAAGCGCCCTCGCGGCCGGCGAAGGCGCCTTTGTTGTTTATCAGGCATAGTGTTGTGCGCCGGCCGCTGCCGGCTGATACGGCCCGGCAGCTGCCGCGCTATTGGCCGACCAGCCCTTGGGCCACCCAGGCGCTCACCTGCTGCTCATAGTCGGTCAGCCCCGGGATATCGCCCCGCTTGCTCTGGTATTCGGCCCAGCCGTCGTCCAGCTTTTTGGGCGCCGACTTGATGATCTTCTCGTGGTACTCGCCGGCCAGCGCCACCGCCTGATCCAGGGCCACGCGGGTGGGGTCTTCGGCCGAAAGCGCGTCATAAAGCTGCTGCGTGTCGCGGAAAGTGGGATATTGAACCGGCGCGAACATCTCGCCCAGCCGGCTGATGCCCAAGTCTGCGATAATCTGCAGTTGATAGTCCGTATAGTGGTTGGCCGGATATTCGGCGCTCATTTCGGGATTCGTCCAGTTGCCTTCGATGAACTTAGCGTAGGCGCGGTCTTGGCTGCCTTCGCGGTGCGGGAATAGATCCAGCATGCCGATGCCGCGGTTGGCAAGGTAACCGGCGTCCTTCATGTTGTTCCAT
>JAQVWW010000320.1 GCA_028709505.1 Eubacteriales bacterium | reverse complement strand
GCAGTCCTTTTATGACGGCGGCGCTGCGCGACGTATCGCTGCGCGTGGAGGATGGCGAATTTTTGGGCATCATCGGCCATACCGGCAGCGGCAAATCCACGCTGATCCAGCACATCAACGGCCTGTTGCGGCCTACCCAGGGCCGTGTGCTGGTAGACGGCACCGATACCGCCGCCAAAGGCGAAGATATGGTTCGGCTGCGCCGCAAGGTAGGGCTGGTTTTCCAGTATCCCGAGCATCAGCTCTTCGAGGAAACCGTCAGCCGCGATGTGGGCTTTGGCCCGCGCAACATGGGTTTAAGCGAGCCGGAAGTGGAGCGCCGCGTCGACGACGCTCTGCGCCAGGTGGGGCTGGACCGTGCCGCAGTAGGCGAGAAGTCACCTTTCGAGCTGTCCGGCGGGCAGCGCCGCCGGGCGGCTATCGCCGGCGTGCTGGCCATGGAGCCCAGCATCCTCATATTGGACGAGCCGTCGGCGGGCCTTGACCCGCGGGGGCGGCGGGAGGTGCTGTCGCTTATCAAGAGCATCCACGAACAGCGGCACATCACCGTTATCCTCATCTCGCACTACATGGATGAAGTGGCGCAGGTGACGCAGCGCGTCGTCGTGATGGCTCACGGTAAAATAGCCATGGACGGCACACCGGCCGAGATTTTCATGCACGCCGCCCAATTGCAGGGCATCGGCCTGGATGTGCCGGCGGTGGCCCAGCTGTGCGACGAGCTGCGCAGGCGGGGTGTTAAGGTGCCCGCGGGTATCGTCACGCCGCTACAGTTCAGCGATTTTGTGCGGCGGCGCGTCCAGGAGGTGGCCCGTGTTTAAAAACATGACATTGGGGCAATATTTCCCCGGTAATTCGGTGCTGCATCGGCTGGATCCGCGCACGAAGCTGGTGGCCACCATCGCTTACATCGTGCTTATTTTCCTCATCAAAAGCCTGTGGGGCTATGCCGGCGCGCTGGCCTTTCTGGGCATTGCCGTCGCGCTGTCGGGGGTGCAGCTTATCTATGTGGTGCGGGGCTTAAAGCCGTTGCTGTTCATCATCCTGTTCACGATGGTGATCAATGTGTTTTTCTCGTCGAGCGGCACCGAGTACTGGCGCTGGCGTTTTCTGGTTCTGTCGTCGGGCGGTATTCAGATGGCCGTATATATGGCTTTGCGGTTGACATTCCTGGTGCTGGGCACACAGATGCTGACGCTGACGACGCCGCCGCTGATGCTGACCGACGCCATCGAGTCGCTGCTCAAGCCGCTAAAGGCCATCAAATTTCCGGTGCATGAGCTGGCCATGATGATGAGTATCGCCCTGCGCTTTATCCCCACGCTGATGGAGGAGACGGACAAGCTGATGAAAGCACAGGCCTCCCGCGGCGCGGACTTTGAGAGCGGCAATATTGTGCGGCGGGCCAAGAACCTGGTGCCGCTGCTGGTGCCGCTGTTTATCTCGGCGTTTCGCCGGGCCGATGAGCTGGCGCTGGCCATGGAGGCGCGCTGCTATCGGGGCGGCGAAGGCCGCACCCGTTTAAAGGTGCTGCAATATTCGCGGCTGGATCTCTACGCGCTGGGCGTCATGCTGGTGTTCGCCGCGCTGATGGGGCTGGATTTCGCGCTGGCGGCGGGCGGGTAGTATGAACATCCTGTTGGTCATCGAATTCGACGGCACCCATTACTGCGGCTGGCAGAATCAGGACAACGGCACGGCGGTGCAGATGGTCATCGAGCAGGCTATCGAGGCTCTGGAAGGCAAGCGCGCGGTGCTGCATGGCGCCGGGCGCACCGACGCCGGCGTGCACGCCCGGGGCATGTGCGCCAACTTTCATCCCACCGCCAATATTCCGCCGGAAAAGTGGGCGCTGGTGCTCAATACCCGTCTGCCGGCGGATATCCGCATTCTGTCCTCCCGCCGGGTGGACGACGGATTTCACGCCCGCTTTGACGCGGTGGGCAAGCATTACCGTTATACGATGTTCCACCGCAACGTAGCCTCGGCGCTGGACTGGGACCGCAGCTGGCACATCTACGGCCCGCTGGATACCCCGCACATGCAGCGCCAGGCCCGCCTGCTGGAGGGTACGCACGATTTTGTGGGCTTTGTGGCCACCGGCGGCAAGAAGAACGCCACGGTAAAGACCATCTACCGCAGCTGCCTGACACGGGAGGGCGACTGCCTTTATTATGACGTATGGGGCAGTGGTTTTTTATACAACATGGTGCGCATCATTGCCGGCACGCTGGTGGATATGGGCCGGGGCAAGCTACCCGGCGTGACGATGGACGACGTGCTGGCCGCCCGGCACCGGCTAAGCGCCGGCATGACGGCGCCGCCCCAGGGGCTGTGCCTGATGGAAGTGTTTTACGACGAAGCGCTTCTGGAGCGGCTGTGATGCGCCGGAAAAGGATAGCTGCACAGCGCGGCGTTATGCCCGGGCGGCCGCAGAACCGTGCTTTTTAAGGCGAATTGCCTTTGACGGCGGGATGGAGCCATTGGGCAGGCACTTTTGACTTGCCAAGCGCAAATGCATATGATATGATGTTTTTCGCAAAGAAATTTGCCGGTGTGATGGAATTGGCAGACGTGACGGACTCAAAATCCGTTGGTAGCGATACCGTGCCGGTTCGAGTCCGGCCACCGGCACCACGACGCCGCGGACTATGCTAAGTTCGCGGCGACTTTTTGTAAAAAGCCACCTCTCATGCGCC
>JAQVWW010000009.1 GCA_028709505.1 Eubacteriales bacterium | reverse complement strand
GGCTGGCCCCGCAGATTGTCTACTATTTTTCCGCCTGGTGCGAACTGATAAACGCCGGCGATCTGTCCGTTGACGAGCCGCTGGATTTTGTCGTACCCACCGGCAACTTCGGCAATATTTTATCGGGCTGGTACGCCGCGCAGATGGGCCTGCCCGTAGGCAAACTCATTTGCGCCTCCAACCGCAACCGCGTGCTGACCGACTTTTTCCAGCAAGGCGTGTATGACGTCCGGCGGCAGTTTTATAAGACCATATCGCCGTCGATGGATATTTTGGTATCCAGCAATCTGGAGCGGCTGCTGTATGAATTGAGCCAGCGGGACGCCGCGGCGGTGCGCCATATGATGGAGGAACTGAAAACCCACGGCGTATACGGCGTGAACGACGCGCTGATGGCCGGCCTGCGCAGCACCTTTGCCGCCGGCTGCGCCGACGACGACGCCACCCGCGCCACGATACGCTGGGTGTGGGACGCCTACCACTATCTGCTGGACCCGCACACGGCGGTGGCTTGGAACGTGTGGGAGAAGAACCGCGGCAACAAGGCCGTCATCCTCTCCACCGCCAGCCCCTATAAATTTGCCGCCGACGTGCTGGGCGCACTGGGCCATAGCGCGCCGGCCGACGCCCAGGGCCAATGCGCGGCGCTCAGCCGGCTGACCGGCACCGAAATTCCCACGAGCATTGCCGGGCTGTGGGGCCGGCCCCGCGGCAACGTCGACAGCTGCGATAAGCACGCGATGCTGGACGCCGCCCGGAGGATTGTACCGTAGTATGGAAAGACAAGAGCAGGGTTTTGCCCGCGGGATGCCCTTTGACCTGCACCTGCACACGACGCGCTCCGACGCCACGTGCACGCCGGGCGAGATGGTGCGCTGGGCGGCGCGGCTGGGCATCTTTTGCGTGGCCATCACCGATCACGACAGCGTGGACGGCGTACCCGAGGCGTTGGCCGAAGGGAAGCGCCTGGGCGTGCGCGTGATACCCGGCGTGGAAATCTCCGTCAACGACGGCGCCGAGCTGCACCTGCTGGGTTATGGCCTGCGCGTGCACAGCGGCGCCTATGAAGAGCTTATCACGCAAATGCGCCGCAATCGCAGCCAACGCAACCGGCGGCTGCTGGAGCGGCTGCGCGAACTGAACATAGAACTGCCCGAGGCCTATCGGCCCGAAGCGACCAGCGGCGTTTACGGCCGCATGCAGGTGGCCCGCGGGCTGATAGCCGGCGGTTACGCCGCCGATATCCACGACGCCTTCGCCCGCTTTTTGCAGCCCGGCGGCGTCGCATACGTGCCCCGGCAGCGCATCAGCGCCGACCACGCGCTGTCGCTTATTCTGGCCTGCGGCGGCCGGCCGGTGCTGGCCCATCCCGGCCGCGTACACGGGTGGGACGCCCGGCAATTGTATGAGGCCGTTCGGCGACTGTCGGCGTTGGGACTGGCGGGATTGGAAGTATTTTACCCCACCCACACCGCCGATCAAACGCGGCAATACGCCGCCTGGGCGACACAGCTGGGCTTGACGATGACCTACGGCAGCGATTGCCACGGGCCGCAGAGCCCCTCCCCCGAGCCGGGATACGGCTTTCCCAGCGGCCGGGAACTGCCCGGCACATATGACTTTATCGGGGAATTGCTCGATCAACAGGAGGAACACGGATGAGCACGCAAAGAGCCCGCGGCCGTAGCACTTACGCCACGGGAAGAACCAAAAAGAAGAATAATCGGCACGCCGCCGGCCGCAGGCGGGCCCGCCCGGCGGTGGTGCTGCTGGGGCTGACGCTCATTCTGACGGTTTCGGTGGCCGGTGCGCTGATGGCCACCGCCAATGGCGACGTGGATCGGGTAACCCGCGGCGTATCGATAGACGGTGTGGACATATCGGGCATGACATACCAGCAGATTCTCGACAAGCTGCAGCCGGCGGTCAGCCAGACCATTGCCGCCACCACCGCCACGTTTACGTATCTGGATCAGAGCTGGGCTTACAGCGGCCAGCAGCTGGGCGTCGAGGCCAACCTGCATGACCTGGCCGACCAGGCGCTGATGCTGGCCGTGGGCGAAGACGGCAAGCGCGACAGGGAAGAGGCTCGGCGCGTCAAGGACGAAGGCGTGGCGCTGACGCTGCAATACCGCTACGACGAGCAGCTGGTGCAGGCTATCTTTGAGCAGATATCCCAAAACCTGGGCCTGCCCGCCGAAGAGGCCACCATTGTTTTCGACCCGGACGCCGGCGACACGCCGCAGCAGATGTTTACCATCAAGGCCGGCCGGGACGGCGTGACGCTGCACAAGGATAAGGCGCTTAGCGATGTTTTTCAGAACTTTTCCGCCGGCAAGGGGATGACGCTGGCGCTGCCCATCGAGGACGTAAAATCGGAGTATTCCGAGGAGTTCCTAAAACGGTGCACGACGCCGCTGATACGCATGAAGGACGACGAAAACAAGTGGAAGGCGCAGCCTTTTCGCACCAAGGTGGGCGGTACCAAGGACCGAAAAAAGAACGTGGAACTGGCGCTGTCGAAGTTCAACGGCATGGTGATACAGCCCGGGCAGACTGTCTCGTTTAACGAGACCACCGGCGAGCGCAGCGCCGGAAACGGCTATCTGCAGGCGCCGGGTGTGGCCGGCGACTATACCAGCGAGCTGACCTACGGCGGCGGCGTCTGCCAGGCCTCCACCACGCTGTATAATGCGGCGCTGATGGCCAACTGCCGGATCGATCAGCGCTCCAAGCACTCCATTGCGTCCACCTATGTGAAAAAGGGCTTTGACGCCATGGTTAACTGGCCCAATTCGGATCTAAAGTTTACCAACGTCAGCGAAGGCCCCATGTTCATCAAGGCCTGGTACGACGGTCAATACGCCAACGTGCAGATATATGGCCTGCCGCTGCCCAACGATTGGGCCATCGAGCGGGTCAGCACCATCGTCGAGAAGGTGCTGGCGCCCGAAGAGGTGGACACGCGGGTGGATAAAGACGGCGAGTACGCGCAGTTTGTCACCTACAAGGACGAGGAATACGTGTACCGTGAAGCCAGCGACGGCGTCAAGGCCCAGGCCTCGCTGGTGTACTGGAACCTCGAAACCGGCGAAAAGGCGGACGAGAAGGTGCTGTATACCGACTATTACCGGCCTTTTGGTAAAATTGTTTATGTAGGCAAGCAGACGCGGCCGGCCACCGAGACGCCGGCGCCGCCGGCACCCACCCAAGGCGTTGAAGTGGGCGAAGAGGAGGATGGGCACCGGTAAGCGTCGTGCGCACCGGCCCGCATGAAGACAGCAAAGCGGCGGACGATTCGTCCGCCGCTTTTTTGCTGCCGCAACGGCGCAAGGTACGGTGCGGGAAGGACGGAAAAGCCGCTCGATAAATGGGAAACCGGCATCTTTTGCCGCGGGCATAGGCCGATTGGGCGTGTACGCAGGCGCAAAGAGACGTTGGGACGGGCGCGGCCAAGGGGGGGCAGGATAGCCGTAACAGTAGATGGCCGGCCCATTGGCCGTACCGTCGCAGCGGCCGTGTGTGGACGGCAGGGGATAGGGCAAGCGGATGTGCCGGGTGCGGGCGACGCGGGAAGGAAGTGCCCGCGTGCGCGCCGGCCGTATCGCCGTGCCGATGGCTGGCCTGCGGGCTGAATCGTCGCAGCGGCCGCGCATGGCCGGCAGGGGATAAGGCCAAGCGGATGTGCCGGGTGCGGGCGAAGCGGGAAGGAAGTGCCCGCGTGCGCGCCGGCCGTATCGCCGTGCCGATGGCTGGCCTTGGGCTGCATCGTCGCAGCGGCCGCGCATGGCCGGCAACGGGACAAGGCCAAGCGGATGTGCCGGGTGCGCGCGAGACGGGAAGGAAGTGCCCGCGACAAGAAAAGCCGGCGCATGCGCGCCGGCGGCCGGCAGCCTTTTTGCGCCGGTAAAAGAGTCGGGCCACCGCCGTTGGGCCTTTGCTTTCGGGCTTTAAAATTATGCAAATCCGGATACGGTGCAGCCTGCAGGCGGCCGAACACCTTGCGAATTTTTGACGCGGCGCGCAGTGCCAAAACGGACGCAAAGCAGCGCCGCGGCGGCTTACGCGCGCGGAATCGGCTAGCCGGGCGTTTGGTTTTCGTTTTGCCCTGCCGTAAAAAAACTTGACATCTGCGAATCCGACGCTATAATTAATTTGTTTGTAAAACTAATTAAAGGCGGTGGCACGATGAACGAGTTTGCGCAAGAGCTCAACGCTCTGCTGGTGGATACTTTCCACGCTATCATGCAGGTGGAGGAACGGATGCTGCACAGCTCGGCGTTGGATTTGAGCATCGGCGAGCTGCACATGATAGAGGCTATCGCCAAAAACCGCGTCCAGGGCAAGACCATCGGCGACATCGCGCTGGAGATGGACTTATCGATGCCGTCGGTGACCATTGCCATCAACAAGCTGGTCAAAAAAGGCTATGTGGAAAAGTATCGCTGCCAGCAGGACGGCCGGCGCGTATTCGTCAAGGTGACCCGCCAGGGCGCCCGGGCCGACGCTGCTCACCGCTTTTTTCACGAGAACATGATACGCAGCGTGGTCAAGGAAATTGCGCCCGGCGAACAGGAAGTGTTGCTCAAAGGCGTCAAGAGCCTGAACCACTTTTTCAGCCGCCAGGCCGGGCAGATGCGGGCAACGCAGCAGGCCGACCGGCCGCAGGAGGAAAGATGAGCCTGACCATACAAGGCACCGGCAGCGCGCTACCGGCGCAGACCATCACAAACCACATGCTGGCGCAGATTATGGACACCAGCGATGAATGGATAACCACCCGCACCGGCATCACAGAGCGGCGCATACTGGATACCGAATCGCTGACCGACTTGAGCGTCCGCGCGGCGCAAAACGCGCTGGACGACGCCGGCATTGCGCCGTCAGCGCTGGATTTGATTCTGTGCAGCACCATCCGCGGCGATACGATAACGCCGTCGCTTGCCTGCCTGGTGCAGGGGCGCATCGGCGCGTCCTGCCCGGCCTTTGATCTAAACGCCGCGTGCACCGGCTTTCTCTACGCGCTGGACGTGGCCGACGCTTATCTGAATGCCGGTAAGGCGCGGCATATCCTTATCGTAAGCGCCGAGGCCATGAGCCGCATCGTGGATTGGCGCGACCGCGCCACCTGCGTGCTGTTTGGCGACGGCGCCGGCGCGGCGGTGGTGTCGCGCGGCGACGACTTGCTGGGCCTGCGCATACAGGCCCAGGCCAACGACCAGTGGCTGATTGCCCGATCCGCCGGCGGCAGCTGCCCTTACTCCGGCGAAGGCGACGCCGACACGGCGCTGCACATGAACGGCCAGGAGGTCTATAAATTCGCCGTCTCCTGCGTGCTGGACGATGTGGAGTGGATGACCCGGCAGCTGGGCATCACCCCCGACGATATCAGCCTATTTGTGTTGCATCAGGCCAATAAGCGCATTCTGGAAGCGGTACGCGCGCGCCTTAAGCAGCCTGCCGGGAAGTTTCCGTCCACCATCGAAAAGTACGGGAACACGTCGTCGTCCAGCCTGCCTATTTTGTTGGACGAAGTCAGCCGCGCCGGCAAGCTTGCGCCGGGGCAGCTTCTGTTTTTCAGCGCCTTCGGCGCGGGATTGACCAACGGCGCCTGCGTGCTGCGCTGGCGCAAAGCCTAGCCTTCTTTGAAGGGATTGCCTTATTCTATATATTTATTTTTATGGAGGAAAGAATCATGTTTGAAACCGTAGTGAAAGTGCTGGCCGACTATAAGGATCTAAGCCCCGACGACATCACCGCCCAGAGCACGTTTGAGCAGCTGGGCGTCGACTCGCTGGACACGGTGGAACTGGTTATGACGCTGGAAGACGAGACGGGCATCAAGGTGGAGATGAACGAAAAGCTCAAGACGGTGGGCGAGCTGGTCAAGCTGCTGGAGGAAGGCCGGGCATGATCCATACCGCAATCTGTGAGCTGCTGGGCATCCGTTACCCGGTGCTGCAGGGCGGGATGGCCTGGGTGTCCGATGCGTCGCTGGCCGGCGCCGTGTCCAACGCCGGCGGCCTGGGCATCATCGCGGCGATGAACGCCGACGGGGACTATCTACGGGAGCAGATTCGCCAAACGCGCGCGCTGACCGATAAGCCCTTTGGCGTAAACATCATGCTGATGAGCCCCTATGCCCCCGATGTGGCTCAGGTGGCGCTGGACGAAAAGGTGCCGGTCATCACCACCGGCGCCGGTTTGCCGTCCCAATATATCCGCGCCTGGGTGCAGGCCGGCATCCGCGTGTTGCCGGTGGTGCCGTCGGTGGCCATCGCCAGGATGGTGCAGCGCATGGGCGCCCACGCCGTCATCGCCGAAGGAGGCGAATCCGGCGGGCATATCGGCGAGCTGAATACAATGGCGCTGGTGCCGCAGGTGGTTGACGCCGTGGACATTCCCGTTATCGCCGCCGGCGGTATCGGCGACGGGCGCGGCATGGCGGCGGCGCTGATGCTGGGCGCCTGCGGCGTGCAGATGGGCACGCGCTTTTTGGTAGCCCACGAGTGCGCCATCCACGAAACCTACAAGGAAAAAATTATCAAAGCCAAAGATATCGACACGCTGGCCACCGGCCGGCGGCTGGGTCACCCGGTGCGGGCGCTGAAAAACCCGTTTACGCGGGCCTTTTATGCAAAAGAGTACGACGCCGGCGTTTCCGACCAGGAGCTGGAAGCCTATGGCGCCGGCGCGCTGCGGCTGGCCGCCCGCGAGGGGGACGCCCAGAAGGGCTGCTTTATGGCCGGGCAGATTGCCGGCCTGGTGCAGCGCCGCCAAAGCGCCGCCGAAATTATCAACGAAGTGACCGGCCAGGCCGAAACGCTGTTGCGGGGAGCGTGCCAATGGGTAAAGTAGCTTTTTTGTTTGCCGGCCAGGGGGCGCAGTTCCCGGGCATGGGCGCGGCGTTTTATGAGCAAAGCCCCGCCGCCCGGCAAGTGTTCGACCTGTGCGAGAGCATACGGCCGGGCACGCTGCGCCAGTGCTTGGAAGGCGGCGCCGATGAGCTTTCGCAGACGGCTAACACGCAGCCATGCCTGTTTGCCGTGGACTTAGCCTGTGCCTGCGCGCTGGCCGAGGCCGGTGTAACGCCCGACGGCGCGGCGGGCTTTTCGCTGGGCGAAGTGCCGGCGGCGGCCTTTTGCGGCCGTTTAGGCTACGAGCAGGCGTTCCGGCTGGTCCTTCGCCGGGGCCAGTGGATGCAGGAATGCGCCGACGAGCACCCCGGCGGCATGCTGGCGGTGCTGCGGCTGGAACCCAACGTGGTGGAGCAGCTGTGCGCCGCGCTGCCCGACGCGTTCCCGGTCAACTACAACGCGCCGGGGCAGATTGTCGTATCCGGCGCGCAGGAAAGCCTTAAGCTGCTGGCCGAACAGGTGGCCGAGCGCAAAGGCCGCGCGCTGCCCTTATCCGTCGGCGGCGCGTTCCACACGCCCTATATGCACAAAGCTTCGCTAAAGATGGCCGGGGAGCTGGCGGGGCTGCCCTGGCGGCCGGGCCGGTTGCCGCTGTACGCCAACCTGACCGCCCGGCCCTATCCCGCCGATGGGCGGGAGATGCTTGCCCAGCAGGTGTGCAGCCCGGTGCTGTGGCAGCAGACCATCCAGAACATGGTGGCCGACGGCTACACCGACTTTATCGAGGTGGGCGCCGGCAGGACGCTGACGGGGCTGATGAAGAAGATAGACGCGCAGGCCCGCGCCTATGCCGCCGAAACGCCGGCAAAGGCGCAGGAAATCCTGTGTGCGCTGGGAGGGCCAGATGCTTAAAGGAAAAACGGCGCTGATCACCGGCGCTTCCAAAGGAATCGGCAAAGCCATCGCGCTGACCTTCGCCGCCCAGGGCGCCAACGTGGCGCTCATCTACGCGTCCCACGCCGCCCAGGCCCAGGACGTGTGCGACGAAGCCCAAAAGGTGGGCGTTATGGCCCGGTGCTTTGGCTGCGACGTGTCCGACGCCGCCCAGGTCAAACAGACGGTGCAAGCGGTGCTGGCCGCCTTCGGCGCGCTGGACATTCTGGTCAACAACGCCGGCATCACCGCCGACGGGCTTATCCCGCACATCACCGAGGAAGCCTTCGACCGGGTGCTTGCCATCAACCTAAAAGGCGCGTTTTTGATGACGCAGCAAGCTTACCGTATTTTTCTGCGCAACCGAGGCGGACGCATCATCAATATCACGTCGGTTTCGGGCATGATGGGCAACGCCGGGCAGGCCAACTACGCCGCCGCCAAGGCCGGCATGATAGGCCTTACCAAGACCACCGCCAAGGAGCTGGCGCCCCGCGGCATCACGTGCAACGCCATCGCCCCGGGATTTATCCAAACCGACATGACCCGGGGCCTGCCCGACGCGGTAAAGGAAAGCGCCGTAGCCCAGATTCCGCTCAAGCGGATGGGCGCCGCCCAGGAGGTGGCCCACGCGGCGGCCTTCCTGGCCAGCGATCAGGCGGCGTATATCACCGGCGCCGTGCTCCAGGTGGACGGCGGCTTATATATGTAGGAGGTACGCCATGAGAAGAGTAGCGGTTACCGGCATGGGGGTTATTTCTCCTGTCGGCAACGATTGTCATACGTTTTGGAACAACCTGACTGCCGGTACCTGCGGCATCGGGAGGATTACGCATTTTGATACCGCCGGCTTTAAGGTGAAGATTGCAGCCGAGGTGAAGGATTTCGATCCGCTGGCCTATATGAACCGGGACACGGCGCGCAAAAACGACCTGTACGCCCAGTATGCGCTGGCCGCGGCGGCGCAGGCCATGGACGACAGCGCCCTTGCCGGCAAAATCGACGCCAAGCGGCTGGGCGTCTACGTAGGCTCGGGCATCGGCGGCATGCAGACGCTGCTGCGCGAGGTGGAGAAGCTCACCGAGCGCGGGCCCGATCGGGTTTCGCCGTTTCTGGTGCCCATGATGATATCCAACATGGCCGCCGGCGTCATCGCCATCACGTACAACGCCCAGGGGCCGTGCCTGCCCATCGTCACCGCCTGTGCCACCGGCACGCACAGCATCGGCGAGGCTTACCACGCCATAGCCGCCGGCCGGGCCGACGCCGTCATCGCCGGAGGAGCCGAGGCGGCCATCAATCCGCTGGCGTTGGCCGGCTTTACCAACTGCATGGCGCTAACCCAGCGCAACGACCCGACCTGCGCGTCCATTCCCTTTGACAAGCGCCGCGACGGCTTTGTCATGGGCGAAGGGGCCGGCATGCTGGTGCTGGAGGAATACGAGCACGCCCTGGCGCGCGGCGCGCGCATCTACGCCGAGATCTGCGGCTACGGCAACACCTGCGACGCCTACCACGTCACCGCTGTCCAGCCCGAGGCCGCCGGCGCCGCAACGGCCATCCGCCTGGCCATGGACGAGGCCCGCGGCTGGGATGCCCAAAGCATCTACATCAATGCCCACGGCACCAGCACCCCGATAAACGACAGATGCGAGACGCAGGCCATCAAATCGGCGCTGGGCGACAAAGCCAGCACCGCGCTGGTCAGCTCCACCAAATCGATGACCGGCCATATGCTGGGCGCCGCCGGCGCCGCCGAGGCCATCGCCGCCATACTGGCGCTGCGGGACGGCGTCATCCCGCCCACCATCGGCTATCAGCAGCCCGACGACGACTGCGACCTGGACTATGTGCCCAACGCGGCCCGGTATGTCAAGGCCGATCTGGCGCTGTCGCTGTCGCTGGGGTTTGGCGGGCATAACGCTTGCGTGGCGTTTCAAAACGTGTAGGAGAGAGACAATGGATATCAAGCAGATACAGGAACTGGCTGAGATTTTTTGCAATTATCATATGAATCTTTTAGAAATCAGCGAAAATGACCTGCATATCCGCATGGAACGCAGCCCCGCGCAAACAAGCGCCGCCGCGCCGCGACAGGAGCCGCCGGCGCCGCCGACGGCGCAGGCGCCCGGCGACGCCGAGGTGGACTTTAACGACATCACCGAAATCAAGTCGCCCATGGCCGGCGTGTTCTACGCCGCAGCATCGCCCGACGCGCCTGCGTATGTCGGCATCGGCAGCAAGGTGAAAAAAGGCGACACGCTGTGCATCATTGAGGCCATGAAACTGATGAACGAAATCGCCGCCGAGCAGGACGGCGAGGTGGTGGACGTCTGCGCACAAAACGGACAAATTGTCGAATACGGACAGACGATGTTTAAAATATTTTGAGGGAACCATATGAACCGCGAAGAGATGAAAAAGCTGCTGCCCCACCGTGAGCCCATGCTGCTGGTGGACGAAGCGTATCTGGATGAAGACGGCGTGGCCCACGGCGCTTACCGCGTGCGCGGCGACGAGTTTTTCCTGCGGGGGCATTTCCCCGGCAACCCCATCGTGCCCGGCGTGATACAGTGCGAAATCATGGCCCAGGTGGCCGGCCTGCTGTTCGTGGAGCGGCTCAAAGGCCATACGCCGCTGTACGTCGGCATCGATAAGGTGAAATTCCGCGGCGTCATCCGCCCCGGCGATACGCTGCGGGTGCGGATAAGCCTCCAACGCATCATGGGCCAGTTTTTCTTTACCAAGGGCGAATCCTGGGTAGAGGACAAAAGGTGCGCAAGCGGCGAGCTTTCCTTCGCGCTGGTGCCCGGTATATCCACCGGGGAGTAAGGAGGAAAATTTGTTTTCCAAAATTTTAATCGCCAACCGCGGCGAAATCGCCGTGCGCGTCATCCGCGCCTGCAAGGAGATGGGCATCGCCACGGTGGCCGTGTTTTCGGCCGCCGATCAGGACGCGCTGCACGTAAGCTTAGCCGACGAGAGCTATTGCATCGGTTCGGCGCCGGTCAAGGACAGTTACCTGAACATGGGTGCCATCCTGACGGTGGCCGCCGCCTGCGGCGCCCAGGCCGTCCATCCGGGCTACGGCATGCTGTCGGAAAACGCGCAGTTTGCGCGGCTGTGCGCCCAATGCAACCTGGTGTTCATCGGCAGCCCCGCCGACGTCATCGACAGGATGGGCGATAAGGACGCGGCCCGCCGCACGATGGCGGACGCCGGCGTGCGGGTCATTCCCGGCTGCGACGTCGTGCACAGCGCCGCCGATGCGGCGGAACAGGCCAAGAGCATCGGCTATCCGCTGCTTATCAAAGCCCGCGCCGGCGGCGGAGGCCGGGGTATCCGGCTGGTGGACGGCGCCGGCGAGCTGGCTAGCGCCTTTGCCGCCGCCGCGCTGGAGGCCCAAAGCGCCTTCGGCGAC
>JAQVWW010000319.1 GCA_028709505.1 Eubacteriales bacterium | reverse complement strand
GCACAGCGCTTCGGCCTTGCCCCGGCATGTGATGAAGTATTGCGCCCGCTTCATGACGACGCCGCAGCGACGCACATCTTCCAGCGTAAGCCCGCCGTAGCGCCGGGCCGATACGATGCGCCGGGCCGATACCGGCCCGATGCCCGGCACCCGCAGCAGCGTCTCCAGCGGCGCGCGGGCCACGTCTATCGGGAAAAACTGCGGGTTGCGCAGCGCCCAGGCGCATTTGGGATCCAGCGTATCGTCCAGCTGCGGCGTGGCGTCGTCGAGGATCTCTTCGGCGTCAAAGCCGTAAAAGCGCATCAGCCAGTCGGCCTGATACAGCCGATGCTCGCGCAGCAGCGGCGGCTGCTTAATGCCGGGCAGCAGCGGATGGCTGACCGCCGGCACGTAGGCCGAAAAATACACGCGCTTGAGCCGGTATTTGCGGTACAGCGCCTGGCTTAGCCGCAGGATGCTGCGGTCGGTCTCGGGGCTGGCGCCCACAATCATCTGCGTGGACTGCCCCGCCGGCGCGTAGGGCGGCGGCGTGTGCAGCGCGCGGGGGTCGTCGCGCTGCACAATCTGCCGCGCCACGTACCCCATCGGGTCCAGGATGGTCTGGGCGGATTTATCCGGCGCCAGCGCCTTGAGACTGTGCTGGCTGGGCAGCTCGATGTTGACGCTCATGCGATCGCACAGCAGCGCCGCTTCATCCAGCAGCGGCGCGCTGGCGCCGGGGATGGACTTGATGTGTACATAGCCGGCAAAACCCGTCTGGCGCAGCAGCCGTACCGTCTGTACCATTTGCTCCATCGTATGGTCGGCGGACACGGCAATGCCCGAACTTAAAAAAAGCCCTTCGATGTAGTTGCGCCGGTAAAAGGCGATGGTCAAATCGCACAACTCCTGCGGTGTAAACGCCGCCCGCCGGCAATCGCGCTGGGCGCTGTTGACGCAATAGGCACACCGATACATGCACCGATTGGTCTGCAGCACTTTTAAAAGCGAAATACACCGCCCGTCGGCGCTCCAGCTGTGGCAGATTCCGGGCAGCGCCGCGTTGCCGAACGTGCCGCTGCGCCCGGTAGAACCGCTGGAGGCGCAGGATGCGTCGTATTTTGCCGATTCGCCCAGAATTTGCAGCTTTTCCATCAGTTCCATAGGATCACCTCACCGCAAGAATAGCACATACGTTCGCATTGTGCAATAATTATTTTTAGGCCGCTCGACATGTTTCTACCTTTTTATTGGCGTAAAATATGTGTAAATAACCATGAGACTACGTATAAATACCGAAGTATTGTGGTACTATATAACTATAAATAACAATACGCTACCTACGACGTCATCCTGCGCGGGATAGGATAGGAGGAGATAAAATGTCTCAACACAGAAAATTGAGAGTGGTCGCTGTCGTTATCGTACTGAGCCTGTTGACGCTGCTGCTGGCCGGGTGCGGGCGATCGCAGATAGAGGGTGTGGCTTATCAACGCCTGGACGAGCAGACGTTAAGCTTTGAGCTGGACGGTGTCAACTGGACGCGGACGCTGGAAGGGCGCGCGGCCAAGATTTACCAAAGCGGCGAGCTGGTGGCTACCGTCTCCGGCCGGCAGGTCAGCGTGCTGCTGCCCGGCGGCGATACGATGAGCGTCACGATGAACGACGAGGGCAAGCCCGGGCAGGCGACGGTGCAATACGGCACCGCCATCACCCAAGGCGACTACACGCTGGCTACCAACGCCTTTGAAATCAACCGCCTGGGCCAGCGGGTGACCGGTAACCCCGCCGCCCCGGTGCTGTGGATGATCGTGCTGCTGGCAATCGGCATCGGCGTGGCTGTGCTGCATAAGGGCCTGATCAAGCTGCTGGGCGGCAACACGCACGACGGCAGCCGGCGGGCGACGCTGGTGGTCTGGCTGGTAGCCGTCGCCTTTCTTGCCGCCGGTGTCATCATCCTGCTGACGCTGCTATTCTGACGACGCGAAGCACCACACATTTTGATGAAGGCCGTCCCATAGGGGCGGCCTTTTGACTGCTCAAGAGCGCCCTTACGCGCCGAATTTTGCGCGGTAGATCGGTTTTTTGCCGGGGAACACCCCGTTGTAAGTCCATGCGCACCGCCATCGGCGTGGATGCACCCAAGCGCAACGCGGCTTGCTTTTTTAGCGCGGCGTATCGCAACGATGGTTTTGCGGCCCATACGTCTTCGCCGCGTTGCCGCGTCAGGAAGGGCCGCACCCTTGCCGCCGATACAGGAAGGGCGGGGGCCTGGCCTGCGCGGCGCTGTTCCTCCACCGGCCGGGGGCAGCGAAAAGGGCAACCAAACGGCAGCGCGTGGCCGGCGGGTTGTGACGCACCCGGCGGCGGGGAGGAACGCTTTTTGCGGCGCACCGGCTGGCTATGGCCCAAAAACGGCGGTATCGTCCACTGCCGGGGCGGCCGCACGATAAAGGGCGGTGGGGCCTTTTTGGCGCCACCCATACGCTATCATCACAGCCGGGTATGGCCTGTCGGCTCTGGCGTGGGCAGCGCGGCTCCGTGTGCGTGCCGTACTTTTCGCCGCACCGGGATAGAAAAGAAGCGCGAATTTTGTATGATATTCTGTAGCATGTTAAAAGAAAAGGAGCGTGGGCATGATAAAGCAGGAATGGGAGCAGCTGTACCGCGACATAAGCCTGTGCCAGGCCTGCGATTTGGCGCATACCCGGACGCATACGGTTCCCGGCG
>JAQVWW010000318.1 GCA_028709505.1 Eubacteriales bacterium | reverse complement strand
ACGTGCTGCTGACGTCAGGCGAACAGATCGATGGTATCTTCGCCGCCAACTGGGCCAACTTCTACTCCTACGCTGCGTCGGGCGCATTCACGGACCTCACCGACTTGATTCCCACCTACGCGCCCAACACCAAAACCCAACTGACCGACCAGATGTGGTCCGAAGGCTCGGTAGACGGCAAAATTTACGCCATCGGCACCAACTACAAAGAGTACACGCCCGGCGGCTTCATCTACCGCGAAGACTGGCGCAAGGAGCTGGGCTGTGCGCCCATCACCAGCATTGAAACCGCCGAGGCCTACTTCCGCGCCGTCAAGGAGCAGAAGGGCATTACCCCGCTCAACGGCACCGCCAATGGCATTATTTTGCGCATGAACGTGTGGTACGGCGGCGACTTCTACCACATCGCCGGTGAGGAGAGCCTTATCGTCAAGGTAAAAGGCTATGACACGCCGCGCAACGTGGTCTCGATGGTACACGACGAATCGTACATGGCTATGGCCAAGCGCGCCGCCCAGTGGGCCAAGGAAGGCTTCTGGCCCGCCGACGCCATCAATAGCCAGACCGGCACCGACGTGACGCTCAAAGCCGGCACCGGCGCCGCCCACCAGTGCAACCCCGCCGGCGCTCGTGGCATCATCCAGGAGCAGACCATCCAGGGCAACCCGGCTGAGTTCGAGTATTTCTGCTACACCGAGCTTACCGGCGTGGCCGTGGCCAACATCTCGTCGAACAACTGCTTTGCGGTACCCAAATCGGCCAAGTATCCCGAGCGCACCGTGGCCGCCGTCGACTATATCCGTTCGGATCGCGACGCCTACAACATCATCTTCTACGGCATCGAGGGCAAGCATTACTCGGTGACCGCCGAAGGCAAGCTGCAGGTGCCCGCCGAGGGACAGGATCCCACCGTGGTAAAGGGTTGGGATTATGCAAACTGGAACTTCCGCAACCCCGAAATGTTCATCAACCCCGTTGTGGACTGGGACAAGTGGGAGTCCCTCAACGAGCACTTTGAAACACAGTACAAGGATAACATCCACTGGCCGTTCTATCTGAACAAAGATCCCATCGCCACCGAACTGGCGGCCATGGCTCAGGTAACCGCTGAGTATGACAACCAGATCATCTACGGCATGGGCGCCGATCCTGAAAAAATGGTCAACGATTACCGCGCTGCGCTGGAGAAAGCCGGCCTGCAGAAGGTCATTGACGAGGTATCCAGGCAACTGTTTGCCTACTACGATTCGGTGGGCATCAAATAGGACAGCGTTTATCCAAACAGACCGACACAAAACCGGCGCCGTACCCGCGGCGCCGGTTGGCTTTTATATAAAAAACATACCGCCCCGCAAGGACTTTGGAGGCGCCGCCTCCAAACCTTCGTTTTAAGGGCCACCGGCCCGTAAGATCCCTTCACAAAGAAGGAGTTTAAAAGAGCGGGCGCATCCTTTGGAGGCATGCCCCGGCATCCCACCAAAGGATGCGCTCCAACAAAAAAGGCCCGGCGCCGTATCCGCGGCGTCGGGCCTTTATTCCGCTGTGTGCTATTCGTCGCCGGCTGCGGCAAGCATTTCCGGTCTAAAGATATCGGCGTTTTGCGGCTCCATGTCGCGAAACTGTGCGTTATACAGCCGCGTATAGATGCCGTCCAGCGCGTAAAGGTCGTCGTGGGTGCCCCGCTCCGTGACGCCTTCGTCGGTCAGCACGACAATTTCATCGGCGTTGCGGATGGTGGACAGCCGGTGGGCGATGACCAGCGTCGTGCGGCCGTGGGACAGCGCATACAGCGACTTTTGCACCTTCTGCTCGGTTTCGTTATCCAGCGCCGACGTGGCTTCGTCGAGGATCAGAATGGGCGGGTTTTTCAGGAACGCGCGGGCAATGCTCAGCCGCTGCTTCTGCCCGCCGGACAGCCGCACGCCTTTTTCGCCTATGTACGTCTCGTAGCCGTCGGGGCAGGACAGGATAAAGTCGTGTATATTGGCCTGCTTGGCGGCCTGCACCACATCTTCGTCGGTGGCGTGCACATTGCCGTAGAGGATATTCTCGCGGATGGTGCCGGTGAACAGGAATACGTCCTGCTGCACCGACCCGATGGCGGCGCGCAGCGAACGCAGCGTGACATCCTTGACGTTGTGGCCGTCCACCAGCACTTCGCCGTCCAGCACATCGTAAAAGCGGGGGATGAGCTGGCACAGCGTCGTCTTGCCGCCGCCCGACGGCCCCACCAGCGCCACCGTGCGCCCGGCGGGGATGCTAAGCGACACGTTGTTGAGCACATCTTCTTCGTCGTTGTAACGGAAGGTGACGTTGCGCAGCTCAATATTGCCTTTGACGTTGGCCAGCTTGGCAGCATGGGGTGCGTCTACAATGTCCGGGTCGATGTCCATCACCTCGACGAAGCGCTTAAAGCCGCTCATGCCCTGCTCAAATTGCTGCGTAAAGTTGGTCAGCCGCTGTACCGGCTGCAGGATGAGCGTGATGAACATGTTAAACGTGATCAGATCGGTCAAGTCGATGGCGCCGCGATAGATGAAAAAGCCGCCGCCTACGATGACCACGGCGTTGGCAATGTTGGTCAAAAAGCCCATGCCGCTCATGAACGTAGACATGGCCCGATAAGACCGGGCCTTGGCGTCCTGAAAGTGCCGGTTGCCCTCACGGAAACGATCGTACTCGTAGGATTCGTTGGTAAAGGACTGCACG
>JAQVWW010000317.1:1110-2717 GCA_028709505.1 Eubacteriales bacterium | reverse complement strand
AACCGTACCGATCGGTTTATGGCATATCCGGATAGCTTTCCAAGACCACTGTCATTTCCTCGGGAGGAAGCATCTCTTTTAGGGCCTGCTCTATTTTTCTTTTTGCAAAAGAACCGAACATAGCTCCGCTCCATCTCCCCATTATGGGCCTAGTTTTTGTGAACCTGCCCCAATATATACCTTGCGAAAAGGGCTTGCCGAAACCTGGCAAGGCGCTTTTCAACAGCTTTTCCACAACCCGTGCGTGTAAAAGTATGGCCCATTCATCGCTCCCGCTAGCGCTTGCGCCGCCCTTTGTGGCCCCCAAACCCGGCGCCCCGGCGCCGTCGGTCGCCGGGCATTAACCGGATTGCCCCGGCCAATTCGCTTGACTGCACCTATGGGCGATGGTATACTTTGTACATATATTTTGTTCCAGAGCAACAAGTGAATCGGGACGCTCTCTGCGGGGAAAACCGGTTGTCAGCGCCACCACCTCCATACCATGAATCCTTTTATGCGTCGGACAATCGGCTGCCGCGCTCTGCCGGCAGAACTCCGGGCCCATATGCGTGTTCTTGCCCTGCCGGCGCACGCTACTGCCCGCATTGCCCTGGCCGATGCACGACGCGAGAAAGGATTGATAGTTTTGAATGTATTGGTCAACAAGCTCAAAGAGGTTTTCTCCGCGGTGGCGCCCATCGTCGTCCTTGTCCTCATTTTACACTTTACGTTAACCCCTATCCCCCCCATACAGCTGGCCCGCTTTATTCTGGGCGCTGTCGCCATCATCGTAGGTTTGTCCATTCTGCTCTTTGGTATCGATATTGGCATTACGCCGTTTGGCAACCATATGGGCGGAACTTTTTTGAAATCCAACAGCCTGTGGTATATTATCATCGTCGGCTTTCTGCTGGGCTTCTTTGTCAACATTGCCGAGCCGGATCTCCAGGTGCTGGCTTCCCAGGTATCGGCTGTGATGGGCGGGTATATCCCGATGTTCGTCATCCTCGTGGCCGTCTCCATCGGCACAGGCGTCATGCTGGCGCTGGGCGTGGCGCGGATTGTCAAAAACTTTCCGCTGAACCTGGTATTCGCCATCACCTACGGCGTCATTGCCGTGCTGGCGCTTTTCTCGTCGTCGGATATGCTGGCCATCGGCTTTGACACGTCGGGCGCCACCACCGGCGCGCTGACGGTGCCGCTGGTGCTGGCGCTGGCCGTGGGCGTGGCCGCTACGAAGAAAAACAGCAAATCTTCGGAAGAAGACAGCTTCGGGCTGGTGGGCATTATGTCCACCGGCGCCATCCTGGGTGTGCTGATACTGAACCTGTTTGTCAGGACCGACGATATTACCGGCGTGCTGCCGCTGCATGCGGTGGAAAACGGTTCGCTTTTTGGCCCGTTCCTCGCCGCCGTCCCCAAGATAGCGCTGGAGTCTCTTGTCGCGCTGCTGCCCATCGTGGTGCTGCTGTTTATTTTCCAGAAAATTCGGTTTCGGCTGGCCCCAAAGCCGTTTGGCAAGATGCTGCTGGGCTTTTTATATACGTATATCGGCCTTATCGTCTTCCTCGTCGGCGTCAACGCCGGGTTTATGAACGTGGGCAACATCATTGGCCACGGCCTGG
>JAQVWW010000317.1:0-1100 GCA_028709505.1 Eubacteriales bacterium | reverse complement strand
CCATTGTGGTGGGGCTGGGGTTCGTGCTGGGCATGCTGGTCATCTTAACCGAGCCGGCCGTCTACGTGCTGACGCAGCAGATCGAAAGCGTGACCAGCGGTTATGTCAGGCGTAAAACCGTGCTGATTACGCTGTCCATCGGCGTGGCGTTTGCCGTGGGGCTTTCGATGCTGCGCATTGTGGTGCCGGCCATTCAGCTGTGGCATTATCTGCTGCCGGGGTTCGCCTTGTCTATACTGATGTCGTTTTTTGTTCCCAAACTTTTTGTGGGTATCGCGTTTGATTCGGGCGGCGTCGCATCGGGCCCGATGACGGCGACTTTCGTCCTGGCCTTTGCCCAGGGCGCGTCGGAAGCCATTGAACACTCCAACATTCTGGTAGACTCCTTCGGCGTTATCTCGATGGTGGCCATGACGCCGCTGATAGCGCTGCAGGTGTTGGGGCTGCTCTATAAAATAAAATCCAAGAAAAGCGAGGCATCCTGATGTCGAAGTTTAGTTTACTGTGCTGCGTAGTCAATATGGGCGACGCGCAGGCGACCATCAAGCACGCCAGGAAATACGGCGTCAAAGGCGGCATCGTATCGCTGGGCCGCGGCACCGTTCACAGCCACCTGCTGCAGGCGCTGGGCCTGAACGAAGTGCGCAAAGAGATTGTCAAAATGATCGTCGAAGAGGACGGGGCCTCGGCGGCGCTGCAGGGCATCAGCCGCGATATGCACTTTGAAAAACCGCACCACGGCATCGCGTTCTCCATGCCGGTGCGCACCTTCGTGGGCGGCGCCAGCCAGTCCGCACAACAGCCAAAAACGGATGAGGTGAAAGGCCAAATGTACAACATCATTTATGTCATCGTCAACAAAGGCGACGCCGACGATGTGATCGAAGCCGCCAACGCAGCCGGCGCGCGGGGCGCCACCATCGTAAACGCCCGCGGCATAGACGTGCGCGAAGCGCCGACGTTCTTCAACCTGCAGGTTGTGCCCGAGAAGGAAGAAGTCTTCATCATCGCCAAAACCGAGCTTAAAGACGCCATTGTCGATTCCATCCGCAGCCGCGTCAAAACCGACGAACCCGGCAGCGGCGGCCTGCTGTACGTCA
>JAQVWW010000316.1 GCA_028709505.1 Eubacteriales bacterium | reverse complement strand
ACAATAAGGATGACGCCGCCGAGACGGCCATGAACGACCGGGCGCTGCTGGAAGGCGTCAACTTGGACGATCCGGTGCGCATGTACCTAAAGGAGATCGGCAGGGTGCCGCTGCTGTCGGCCGAGAAGGAAGTGGAGCTGGCCAAGCGCATGGAGGCCGGCGACGAATACGCCCGCAGCATGCTGGCCGAGGCCAACCTGCGCCTGGTGGTCAGCATCGCCAAACGCTACGTGGGCCGCGGCATGCTGTTTTTGGATCTCATCCAGGAGGGAAACCTGGGGCTTATCAAAGCCGTGGAGAAATTTGATTACCGCAAAGGCTATAAGTTTTCCACCTATGCCACGTGGTGGATACGCCAGGCCATCACCCGCGCCATAGCCGATCAGGCCCGCACCATCCGCATCCCGGTGCACATGGTTGAGACTATCAATAAGCTCATCCGCGTATCTCGCCAGTTGCTGCAGGAGCTGGGCCGCGACCCGCAGCCCGACGAAATTGCCCAGTCCATGGGTATCACCGAAGAGAAGGTGCGCGAGATTCTTAAAATAGCCCAGGAGCCGGTGTCGCTGGAGACGCCCATCGGCGAGGAGGAGGATAGCCATTTGGGCGACTTCATCCCCGACGACGACGTGCCGGCGCCGGCCGACGCCGCCGCATCGACGATGCTGCGCGAGCAGCTCAAGGACGTGCTGGAATCGCTGACACCCCGTGAAGAGAAGGTGCTCAAGCTGCGCTTTGGGCTGGAGGACGGCCGGGCGCGCACGCTGGAGGAGGTGGGGCGCGAGTTCCAGGTGACCCGCGAACGCATCCGACAGATCGAGGCCAAGGCGCTGCGCAAGCTGCGCCACCCCAGCCGCAGCAAAAAGCTGAAGGATTTCCTGGATTGATTGGCAAGCGGCTTCGCCCTTCGGACGCTGTTCGAGGGGCGAATTTTTGCGGGAGGGGCGGCGCATGGCGATTCGGTTGACCAAACGGCTCAAAGCGGTGGCCGATTACGTGGATACCCACAGGGCCGTGGCCGATATCGGCTGCGATCACGGCAAGCTGGCCCTCTATCTGGCCCAGGCCGGCTGCCCCAAAGTGCTGGGCTGCGATATCAGCAGGCCTTCGCTGGAAAAAGCCCACCGGCTCAAGGCGCAGTACGCCCAGCCCAACCTGGAGCTGCGCACCGGCGACGGCCTGGCGGCGGTTACGCCCGGCGAGGTCAGCGCGCTGGTGCTCTCGGGTATGGGGGGCAGTACCATCGCGCGGATACTGGGCCGTCACCCTGACGTGCTGTGCCGGGTGGAGCAGCTGGTATTGTCGCCGCACAGCGAGCTGGCGCAGGTATACGATTTTTTGGCGCGCAACGGCTTCTATCTGGCCGATGAGGCCATCGTGCACGACGCCGGCAGGCTGTACCGCGTGCTGCTGGCCCACCGCGGGGTGATGCCAGCGCCGGACGACGCCTTCTGCGGCGAATTCGGTTCTATATTGCCGGTTAAGCGCCCGGAACACTACGACACACTGCTGCGGCGGCAGATACGGCTGGGCAGCGCCGTACTGGCCGCCCGGCAGGCCGCCGGCGAAGCCTCGGTTGGCGAGCTGGTGGCGTTTTTAAACAAATGCAGGGAGGAATTGGCATGTCTGTCACCATCGCGCAACTGATAGCGGCCATGGAGGAGATTGCACCGGCGGATACCGCCGAGGGTTGGGATAACGTCGGCCTGGTGCTGGAAGGAAACCGGCCCGTCAGCCGTATTTTGCTGGCGCTGGACGCCACGCAGGCGGCGGCGCAAGCGGCGGTATCCGGCGGCTTTGACGCGCTGGTTACGCATCATCCGCCGTTCATCGCACCCGTTAAACAGCTGCGCGCCGACGATCCCA
Organism: Eubacteriales bacterium; assembly: GCA_028709505.1. Classification (GTDB taxonomy): domain Bacteria; phylum Bacillota; class Clostridia; order Christensenellales; family UMGS416; genus STF2-111. Next base: position 856 of record JAQVWW010000316.1, on the reverse strand, counting down.
ACACAGCGGCGCTGCTTACGCTGGCCCGCGCCGGCTCAAGCCTGTACTGCGCCCATACAAACCTGGACGTGGCGCCCGACGGCACGCCGGCGGCGCTGGCCCGGGCGTTGGGGTTACCGGCGCGGCCGCTGCCCGGCCAGCCGGCTTGTCTGGCGGCCTATGTCGGCAGCAGCGGCGGTCTTGCCCGCCTGGCGGCGCAAAAGCTCAACACGGCGCCGCAGATGTGGGGCGGCGATGTGCCGGTGGAGACGGTCTGCCTGCTGCCGGGATCGGGCGGCGATTATGGCCGGCTGGCGCTGGATGCCGGCGCCCAGGCCATGCTGACCGGCGAGATGAAGTACCACGACGCGCTGTACTTTCGGCAAAAGGGGCTGGTCATCATCACCGCCGGCCACGCCCAGACCGAATTGCCGGTGCTTACCAGCCTGCGCCATCATTTACAAACGCGGCTAAATGATGTAAAATTGCAGATATACATAGACTAGAAGTCTGCGCGTTTGCTGCTACGCCGGCAAAGCGTTTTAGTTTGTTAGCTTGAAAGGAGCGCAATATGGATCAATTGGCGAAGCTGTGGGAATATCAGAAGGTGGATTTGAAAGTTTCAGCCATCGAAAATAAGCTCAAAGCCTCTGAAACCCGCAAAAAGCTGCTGGTAGCCCGCAACTACCTGCGCGATGCCCAGCAGAGCATTAAAAATATGGAGGCAGAGTCTTCGGCCATGCGCGTATCCTACGATACCGTCATGCAGAAGATGGAGGATTTCAACGAGCGTATCGGGGATATCGACGGGCAGCTCTCGGGCGATGCGCAGGCGATGACGATGCAGGAGGTGGATCGCCTGAACAAGGATGCCGCC
>JAQVWW010000315.1 GCA_028709505.1 Eubacteriales bacterium | reverse complement strand
GCGTAGAGTACGCGCCCAAGGCGCTGCGCGGCATCGAAACCTTGAACCGTAACGGCTATGCGCATCTGCCGGTATGCATTGCCAAGACGCAGTTTTCGTTTTCTGATAAGCCGGCGCTACGCGGCAACCCGCAGGGTTTTACCATCAAAATTAATGAGGTGCGCCTGCAGGCCGGCAGTGAGTTTATCGTGGCCCGGGCCGGCGCCATGATGACGATGCCGGGCCTGCCGCCCATTCCGGCGGCCCAGGGTGTTGACGTGGATGCCGACGGCAACATCAGCGGGTTGTTCTAAATTCGCTTTCATTTGCCAATAGATGTTAATTTTAGGTAAATTATGACAGTAGAGTAAAATAGGATTTGCGAAGGCTAACTAGATGCGATATAATAAAGACATGTTAGCGTAGAGGGTTGGTGGTTGGCGTGAATGAAAGATTCAACGACACGATGCAGTTTAAACCTGAGCACAAGGTGGAGACGGTCAAGGAGATTATAGCCACCGTTTATAAGGCGTTGCGCGAGCGCGGGTATGATCCCATCAACCAGCTGGTGGGCTATATTATATCGGGGGATCCCACCTATATTACCAGCTATAACAACGCGCGTTACCTGATACGCCGGTTGGAGCGTGACGAGATTCTCGAAGAGATCGTCGGCCACTATTTGGACCGGATCGACAAAGACGCGTTTTAGGAAAAGATAAGATACGGAAGAAAACATGCCCTTTTGGGCATGTTTTGCCTATAGAAGGGTTTTTTATCGGGCTATCTGGGACAAACCGGTTCCTCCGGCCGGGCAAAACCGGCAACTTCGCCGCAGATGGCCACCGACGCCGCTTCGGGCGGGGGAAGCGCCGTGCGTTCTTCTTAAGCGCCGACACCGGTGTGGGCGAGAGGGGATAAGCCGGCGGAGTTTTGATAGGGTGATATGCCGGCCCGGGCGGGTTTTTTCTGCCCTGCTTTGGGTATTATAATAGGAGATGTGCATGATAAGAGTATTGGCCATTGATTATGGACAAAAGCGGCTGGGCCTGGCCATGAGCGACCCGCTGGGTATCACAGCCCAGGGGTTGGAGACCTACCAGCGCCGTTCGTCGCAGCAGGATATGGCGCACATCCAGCAGCTGGTACGCCAGTACGGCGTGGATATCATTGTGCTGGGCTGGCCGCGCAACATGAACGGAACCGAAGGCAGCGCCTGCCGCAGCGTGGCGGCGTTTGCGCTGGAGCTGGAAGCGCAGAACCTGCCCGTCCGGCTGGATTATTTTGACGAGCGGCTTTCCTCCAGCATGGCTGAACGGGTGCTGCTGGATGCGGATATCAGCCGCAAAAAACGCAAAAGTGTTATCGATAAGGTGGCGGCCGTCGTCATTTTACAGAGTTACCTGGACGCCCGCGCCTTCGAAATAAGGAGGGATTTACCATGGAAGAAGATCGAATCATCGAACTAGTTGACGAAAACGGCGATACTGAGCGGTTTGTTTACATGATGACCATGGATAAGAACGAAAAACGCTATGCCATTCTGGAGCCCGAAGAGCTGGGCGACGACGAAGAGAGCGAGGTCGTCATACTGGAGATCGTCGAAGACGGCGAAGATGATTTTGATTTGGTGCCGGTGGAGGACGAAGTGCTGCTGGAGGACATCTTCAACGAGTACGTCGAAGCCATCAACGCCGAAGACGATGAGTATGAAGAGGGCGACGAAGAGGAAGAAGAAGACGAAGAGGAAGACGAAGAGGACGAGTAATTTCGGCCTAAAACAACCCCCTTGGGCATTGCCCAAGGGGGTTGTTTTGCATCAGGGCCGCCCGGTACCCATTATTCTATGCGCCGGATCGCCGCCACAGCTTTCTCATCGGGCGACGCGTACAGCGTCTGGTTGGTCAGGTAGATAACGAAGCCCGGGCGCGCGCCGCCGGGCTTTTTGACATGGCGGCGGGCCGTGTAGTCCACCGGCACCGCCGACGATGTGCGGGCCTGGCTGTAATAAGCGGCCAGCAGCGCGGCCTCGCGCAGCGCCGTATCGCTGGGCTTTTTGCCGTCGGTCTGCAGGATGACGTGAGAGCCGGCAATATTCTTCGTGTGCATCCAGATGTCGTCGGCCCGGGCGATGCGAAAGGTCAGCCGGTCGTTCTGGGCGTTGTTGCGGCCGACGAACACGGCAAAGCCGTCGCTGGTGACAAACTGCAGCGGCCGGCTGACCGGCAGCTGCTTTTTGACGGCGTTGTGCTGCGCCTTTACATAGCCCAGCGCCAAAAGCTCGGCGCGGATGTCCTCTACGTCGGCCTCGGTGGCGCAATTGGCGATGTTGAGCAGCTGCCCTTGCAGGTACTGGATTTCGGCGGCGGTCTCTTCGTAATGTTGCTGCAGTTTTTCCAGCGTGGCCTTGGCCTTGGCATATTTTTTGTAATAGCTTTGGGCGTTTTGCGCCGGCGTCAGCCGCTTATCCAGCGCGATGCGCAGCGTGCCGGCATCGGCGTCGTAATAGTTGGTCACGTCTACGCTGTCCATGCCCTTTTGGATGACGTGCAGATGGGCGGTCAGCAACTCGCCCCGCAGCCGATACTCATCCAGAGCGGCGGCGTCGGCCAGCGAAGCCTGCTGCTTTTCCAACTTGCGTTGGGCGCGGGTCAGCGCCACGCCCAGCACCTGCGTCATCGAGCTGCATTTTTGTCGCAGCCGTTCCTGCAGGTCGCGGGACAGGTAGTAGGCGTCCAGCGCCGCCGAGAAG
>JAQVWW010000314.1 GCA_028709505.1 Eubacteriales bacterium | reverse complement strand
TGTTGTACGCGCGTATCGGCATACCGCATTGCCCCATCTGCGGCCGTGAAATCAAGCAGCAGACGGTAGACGAGATGATCGATCGCATCAGTGCGCTGCCCGAAGGCACACGCTTTCAAGTGTTGGCGCCGGTGGTACGGGGCCGCAAAGGCGAGTTTGGCCGGCTGTTTGCCACGCTGCAAAAGGACGGCTATGTGCGCGTGCGCGTCAACGGCGAAATCTACGATTTGTCCGAAGAGATCAAGCTGGATAAGCAGAAAAAGCACAAGGTGGAGGTCATCGTCGATCGCCTGAGCGTGAAGCCCGATCAGCGCAGCCGCCTGAACGATTCGCTGGAAACGGCGCTGAAACTGGCCGAAGGGCTGGTGCTCATCGACGTGGTGGGCCAGCAGGAGATACTCTTTAGCTCCAACTACTCGTGCCCGGAGTGCGCCATCTCCATCGCCGAGCTTACGCCGCGGATGTTTTCTTTTAACAACCCTTACGGCGCGTGCCCCACCTGCGCCGGGCTGGGCACGCTGATGAAAATCGATCCCAAGCTGGTGATCCCCAACGAGAGCATCAGCTTGTACGACGGCTGCGTTTCGACCGGCGGATGGGGAACCAACAGCGCCGACGGAATAGCCGGCATGTTTCTCAGGGCGCTGGCCAAGGAATATCGTTTCGATCTGAAAACTCCCTGGCGCGACCTGCCCCAGCAGGTGCGGGATATTGTGCTGTACGGGGCGGGAAACAAGAAGTTTACCATCGAATATAACAAAGAGTATGGTTCAGGCACCTATCAGTCCACTTTTGAAGGCGTCATTCCCAGCCTGGAGCGGCGTTATAGGGAGACGAAATCGCCGGGCATGAAGGAGTATTATGAATCGCTGATGGGCATGACGCCTTGCCCCGATTGCAAGGGACAGCGCCTGCGCCCCGAAGCGTTGGCGGTGACGGTGGGGGACAGCTCCATCAGCGCGTTGGCCGATATGCCCATCGTGCAGTCGCGCAATTTTATCAGCACCCTTGCGCTGACCCCTACGCATCAGATGATCGCCGCGCAGATCGTCAGGGAAATTGACGCGCGGTTGGGCTTTCTGGTGGACGTGGGGCTGGATTACCTGACGTTGTCCCGGGCGGCGGCGTCGTTGTCCGGCGGCGAGGCCCAGCGCATCCGCCTGGCTACGCAGATTGGCTCCCATCTGGTGGGGGTGCTGTACATTTTGGACGAGCCCAGCATAGGCCTGCACCAGCGGGATAACGCCAAGCTTATTCAGACGCTGAAAAAACTGCGCGATCTGGGCAATACGCTTATCGTGGTGGAACACGACGAGGAGACGATGCAGCAGGCCGATTATATCATCGACATCGGCCCCGGCCCCGGTATCCACGGCGGCGAAGTGGTGGCCGCCGGCACGTATGATGAGATCTGCGCCCACCCCACGTCCGTCACCGGTCAGTATTTAAGCGGCCGGCAGCGCATTGCCATCCCGGTTCAGCGCCGCAAGGCCAAGCGCGGGCAATGGCTGCGCATCGTAAACGCCCGGGAAAACAACCTGAAAAACCTGGATGTGCGCATCCCGTTGGGCGTATTTACCTGCGTCACCGGCGTATCTGGTTCGGGCAAGAGCTCGCTGGTCAACGAGATTCTGCAAAAGGCGCTGGCCCGCGATTTAAACCGCGCCCACACGCGCCCGGGGCTGTATGACAGCATCGAAGGCCTGGAAAAGCTGGATAAGGTCATCGATATCGATCAGTCGCCCATCGGCCGCACGCCGCGTTCCAACCCCGCCACCTACACCGGCGTGTTTGATATGATTCGTAAGGTGTTCGCCCAAACGCCCGACGCTAAAATGCGCGGCTACGATGCCGGGCGCTTCAGCTTCAACGTAAAAGGCGGCCGCTGCGAAGCCTGCGCCGGCGACGGGCTTATCAAAATTGAGATGCACTTTCTGCCCGACGTGTACGTGCCCTGCGAGGTATGCGGCGGCAAGCGCTATAACCACGAAACGCTGGAGGTGCGCTATAAGGGCAAGAGTATCTACGACGTGCTGGATATGACGGTGGAGGACGCGGTGACGTTCTTTGAGAACATCCCGTCCATCCATCAAAAGATTAAAACGCTCAAAGACGTGGGTCTGGGTTATATCAAGCTGGGGCAGCCGTCCACCGAGCTTTCGGGCGGCGAGGCTCAGCGCGTCAAGTTGGCCACCGAGCTTTCCAAACGCAGCACCGGGAAAACGCTGTACATTCTGGATGAGCCCACCACCGGCCTGCACACCGCCGACGTGCAAAAGCTCATCTACATCATTCAGCAGTTGGTGGAGGGCGGCAACAGCGTCGTCGTCATCGAGCACAACCTGGACGTCATCAAGACTGCCGATTATATCATCGATCTGGGCCCCGAGGGGGGCGATCGCGGCGGTACCATCATTGCCGAGGGCACGCCCGAGCAGGTCATGCAGCACAACGACAGCTATACCGGGCTGTACCTGAAAAAGGTGCTGCCCCAGCCGGAGGATGCCGTTAGCGCATCCTAGCGGCGGCCGCAGCGGCGCAGCAAATAGACGGGTGAAGGGCGGATACACATCCGCCCTTCGCGCTTCCAAGTGTAAAAGGAATAATCTTCACGGCGGCGACGGGCCCATCCGCCGCAAACGGCAATTTGCCCGGCCCGGCGCCGCTGCCGCAAAGCGGGCGCCCGCCGGCACAGGAGAAAAAAAGGCTCTTGATAAGAAATAGCAGGTTGCGCAAAGAGCGTTTTGGCG
>JAQVWW010000313.1 GCA_028709505.1 Eubacteriales bacterium | reverse complement strand
CTGGCCACAACGCGGCCCAAGTACATCGGCGGCCCCCGGGCCCAGTACTAACCTGAAAGCCGCCGCTTAGCCCGGCAGCGTTTCATTCTAAGCGCCGGGCAACGACGCCGGTATGCAAAAAAGTTTTTATGCAAAAAGGGGCGGAATCTTCCGCCCCTTAACGCTTTCTATCCGCCGCGCGGCACGCGCGAACAGTCCAAAAGGGATGGAGCCTTCCGCCCCTTAACCCTCTCTTCCCGCCGCGTGGCACGCAAGCAGTCCCAAAGGGGGCGGAATCTTCCGCCCCCTTAACCATCCTCCGCCCGCCGCGCGGCACATGCACAAACAGCCCGATCCAAAGGCTTTGGGTCAGGCTGTTTGCTTCACTCCAGATCCAGCCCGTGCAGATAGTCCAGGCTTATCTTCAGGCTATCAAACGGATCGCCGGGGCACGTGTCCTGCTCGACAATATACCAGCGCACACCGGCCTTTTTGCAGGCTTTCAGGATGCGTGGCCAATCCATATTTCCCTGGCCAATTTCGGCAAACACGCCCTTTTTCTGCTGCGGGTCGTAGGCCATGTCCTTGAAATGGATGACGTCTATCCGCCCGGCGCAGCGCTTGATGGTGGCGCGCACGTCGGCGCCGCCGGCCTGAGCCCAGAACGTATCCAGCTCAAACTGCACGTCGGGGGCGGTCTGCTCCAGCAGGATATCCATGCCGGTGCGGCCGCCAAAACGGGTAAATTCAAAGTCATGGTTGTGGTAGATAAACGTGCAGCCGCCGTCGGAAAGCTGCTTGGCCACGTCCGACGCTTTTTTGGCGAAGGTCTCGAACCCTTCGGCGCTGCCGCGGTATTCTTCGGGCATCGAGCCCACGCCCACATACTTGCAGCCCAACACGTGGTGCGCCGAGAGAATCTGCTGTGTCTTTTCGGTCAAGTCCTGCCAGCTATTGTGTGTGGCCGCCACCCGCAGGCCGTTTTGATCGGCCAGCTCCCGCAGGATGCCCGGATCGGTGGGCGCCTGACCGGAAAGCTGCACCGCCCGCCAGCCTTGGCCGGCCAGCCGCGCCAGGCTTGCCGCGATGTCCTGCTGTGTCTGCATATGGTCGCGTATCGTGTAGCATTGTGCCGCCAATTTCGTTGCCATCGTACCCTCCTTGGGAATGTCGCTCCGATCGTTGTTAGGGGTCTGTTTTTCGCTTCTATGATAGCAAACAATCCCGCCCGGCGCAAAGCGCAAATTGGGCAGGATTGCAAAATAGTGCCGGCATTCCGTTTTATTTAAAATATTCTACGCCGGCAGCGAATATTTGACCGCCATAATTGCCGGGTACGTTGCGGTACAGGCCTTCGCCGCTGCGCTCGTTGTGGCCCATCTTGCCCAGCACGCGTCCGTCGGGGCTTAGGATACCTTCGACGGCGTGCATCGAGCCGTTGGGGTTATAGTCGGCGTCGAACGTGGGCCGGCCGTCCCCATCGACGTACTGCGTGGCAATCTGTCCGTTGCGCAGCAGCGCATCGTACTCGTCTTGGGTGCACGTAAAGCGCCCTTCGCCGTGGGAGATGGCCACCTGTACCGTGTCGCCGGGCTGGCTTAACGCAAACCACGGCGACTTGACCGACATCACCTTCGTATGCACGATGCGCGACTGGTGCCGGCCGATGGCGTTGAACGTCAGCGTGGGGCTATCGCTTCGCATGTCGCAGATGTGCCCATAGGGCACCAGGCCCAGCTTGATCAGCGCCTGAAAGCCGTTGCAAATGCCCAGCATCAGGCCGTCGCGCTGGTCCAGCAGCCGCTGGATGGCCGCCGCCACGCGCGGCGCGCGCAGTACCGTGGCGATGAACTTGCCGCTGCCCTCGGGCTCATCGCCGGCCGAAAAGCCGCCGGGCAACATGACAATCTGGCTTGCGTCAATGGCCTTTTCCATGGCGGCGATGCTCTGGGCAACGGCGTCGGGCGTTAAGTTTTTAACCACCAGCGTGTCCACCTGTGCGCCGGCGGCCTCAAAGGCACGGGCGCTGTCGTACTCGCAGTTGGTACCGGGGAACACCGGGATGAACACGCGGGGCCGGGCCACGCGCACGGCGGGCCGGGCTGTGCTGCGCTGCGTATACAGCGCGCTGCGCAACGCGCCGGATACCGGTACGCCGGTGGGGAACACTTTGCGCAGCGGTTCCTCCCAGATGCGGCGCAGTTCGGCCAGCCCCAGCGGCTGCCCGTCGAAAGTGAGCACAGGCTGGCCGACGGTACGGCCCACGTGGCGTACCGGCAGGCCGGCAAATATCTGCGCCGCGTCGGCGCCGTCGGCCAGCTCCACGACGAGGGAGCCGATGTCCGGCGAGAGCATGCCGTCGGTTTGGGTCAATTCCGCGCCTACGAAGTTGCCCAGCGTCATCTTTGCCACGGCGGCGGCGACGCCGCCTAAGCCCACCGTATGGGCCGACAGCACGCGGCCGGCGCCAGCGGCGGCATAGAGGGCGGCGCAGTTTTGGCGGAACCGGGTAAAGTCGGGCATGTCGTCGCCATCGCGGGGCAGCGCCAGCACAACGATGGCGTGATCGGCGCCTTTCAACTCGGCGGAAAGCACGTGTTGCACCTTTTCGGTGCAGACGGCGAACGACACCAGCGTGGGCGGCACGTCCAGCTGCTCAAAAGAGCCGGACATGCTGTCCTTGCCGCCGATAGACGCCACGTTTAGCCGCTGCTGGGCGACAAAAGCGCCCAACAGCGCGCTGACCGGCTTGCCCCAGCGCTCGCTCTGCGTGCGC
>JAQVWW010000312.1 GCA_028709505.1 Eubacteriales bacterium | reverse complement strand
CTCGCGCGCCCGGCCGATGAACAGATCCACCGCATATTCGCCGGCGCGCTGGTAGGTGTCCAGCGCCGATGCGGTGCGCGAGGAATCCTGCCGATACAGCCGCCATACCTTAGTCAGCATGCTTAAAAACACCGCCGCATTCTGGCCGATTCCCGGCACGGCCATCAAATCCTCCATCGGCGCGTTAAAGATGCGTGACAGCGAACCAAAGTGCGCCATCAACGCGTGGGCCAATTCATTGGTATTTCGGCGGGGAATGGCATAAAACAGCAGCAGCTCCAACACTTCGTGGGGCTGAAAACTATCCAGGCCCTCGTTTTCGTATCGCTGGCGCAGCCGGCTGCGGTGGTCGTCGTGTGGCATCGTGCTCTCCCTTGTTGTCGTTTTTTGTTATTATACCACGATCGCGCGCCGCGTAGGAGCCGCAGGAAAAAGCCCCTGCATGAAAACTCTAAGCCGGCGCAGCCAGCAGCGCCGTCCGCCCGGTAGAGGGGAGACAAACCCCGGCCCGGGGATTTTCAGGCGATTCAAATACGCAAAGTTAACCCGGTGGCAAACGCGTGATCCCACGGGCGGAAGGCGCATAGCCGGCCCGGGGCTTGCGCACCGGCACCCCAGGCCGGAGCAGAAGGCCCTGCGGCGTATGGGGTGATAAACGGGCCGAGGGCTACGCGGCCGAGCCGCCGCAGCTTGATGCGCCAACGCGGCAGCCCAGTTTTTTGATTTTGGGGGTCAGGTTGTTGTATTATGCCAGTTCGGCCGAACGGTTGCAGCGTGACGCGCTAACGCGCAGCCGTTAGTCCTATCCTTTTCATGGTAGCATGATATTCGGCACCAATAGCGGCAGACGGCGGTCGGCAAACGCCTCTTGCCCGCAAAACAACGGCAGATGGCCGCCGCCCTTGCGCTTTGCATCCCAGCCCGCGCAGGCTCACATCGCCCCGGCGCGGCGCATAGCCTGTAAGATGAGCAAAGGAGGGGAGTTCTATGCCAATACAATCGTTTTGCCCGCCTAGTTGCGTGTTCAATATTCTCCAGCAGATGGGCCCTTACGCACAGATTATCCAGCAGGTCACCGCCGACGTGACCGGCGGCGGCTATCCGCAGCAGACATACCTGCTGGGCGCCAAGCAGGAGGATAGAGTGGCTTACTATGCCAAACTCATCCTGGTGGTCACGTGCGCGGCCCAGAACTACTGTGGCCAGCTGATACTACCCGAAGGCGGCTATTCGCCGCGCATTTTTGTCGGCGATATGGATTGTGACGGCGTGGACGACATTCTGGTCTCGGCGGATACCGGCGGGTCCGGGGGCACCGTCTCGGCCTACGCCTACAGCTTCCTGGGCTATCTGGCCAAAGAACTGTTCAACTATAATACTTATTATGACGCGCATCCTTTCACCGCCGATTATGTGGACGGCTATCGTGTACGCATCGCCGATGGCGCGGGCACGCAGTGGATGCTGGATATTTCCTGCCGTGGGGAAGAGTATCTGTCACAGCTGTATCGTCCGGACGGTACCTTAAAGCAACCCACGTCGGCGATGGTGCTGGGCACCACGGCGGTGCTGCCGCTATGGGGCCGCGACTGCTGGAACCTGCAGGTGGTGGAGCGCGTGGCCGGCGTGGCCGGGTACGATACGCTGGGGTATATTCAGATGCTGACTTCCTGGGACGGCAATGAATTTCTCCCTTACATTACGCAGATCAGCACCATCGTTACCTGCGATGCGCCGGCCACGCCCTACGACGATTGCTAACCCGCCAAAGAGAGCCGCCCGAATGTGCGGCGGCATGAAAACAAAACGGTGAAGGATGCGCTTCGCCGTTTTATTTTTTGGCCCCCTCTTTCTATGCTTGGGCACGCGAGGGAATTCTGTTATGGCGCAAGGCAACGGCCGTCGCCGCGCTTTACGCTTGGGCACGCCCGGGAACGCTATTGGGGCGGGAGGCGACGACGGCCGCAGCTTTTGTTGGGTACAGCGGGTTCTCCTTGGCGGCTTTCCCGACCCTCGCAAGGACACGCCTGTTGCAAAGACCCCTGTAAAACCGAAGTATGATACGATTCTCATCTTTTTGTTGACAAACGCGGGGAGGCACGACATAATATAACTATATCACATCGTGATACAACACCGCGTGATATAAGGAGAGGATATGTTGGAGCTAAACCGTGCGCGCAAGCGCTTTATCCCGATGACCGAGACGATGTTCTATATTTTGCTGTCGCTGCGGCAGCCGCGCCACGGCTACGGCATCATGCAGCACGTAAAGGAGCTGACCGGCGGGCGCATTGTGCTGGGGGCGGGCACCATCTACCAGAGTTTAAGCAAGCTGGAAGGGGCGGGGCTTATCGAGTCCGCCGGCGAAGTCGACCGCAAAAAGAACTATCGCATCACCGCGCTGGGCGGGCAGATCCTGCGCGACGAGGCGCGGCGCATTGCCGAGCTCTATCAAAATATCGAGGAGTTGCTATGAAACACGTCAAAAGAGCCTGGTTTTCTCCGTTTATTCGCGTGGTGCCCGCCGATTATGAGCAGTGGCTGGAGCGGCTGGCGCTGCAGGGCTGGAACGTCGATACCATCAGCCAGTGGGACAGCATTTGCATGACGTTTACACGCACACAGCCCCGGCGCTATCGCTATGTGTTTGATGTGCAGCTGACGCCGCAAAGGGACTACCGCGACACGTACGAACAATTTGGCTGGCAGTACGTCGGGCAGATGGCAAGCGTCGTCATTTGGCGAAAAGAGTACGCCCA
>JAQVWW010000311.1 GCA_028709505.1 Eubacteriales bacterium | reverse complement strand
CCGGTAATAGCCCCAAAAGCCCAAAAATTCGCGCAGCAACCGCTCCAAATCGTGCGTAAACGCATGCGCCCACAGCAGTTCGTCGGGCGTTGGCGGTTGCTGGGCATAGCGCAGGCGCACCACCATCTCGGTCAGGTCCATCATCGACCCGCTGGGCACCCTCAGCCACCGATCCATCTGCCGGGCTACGGCATAGGGCGTGTCGCCGGGCTTGAGTTTGTCCTCAAATTCCCGCAGCACCAGCACGGCGTTGGCATAATAAACCTCCAAGCGCGCATCGCCGCCGGGGTACAGCCGGGCAATGCGCCGCCGAGACAGGCTATAGCCGTGCAGCGCCCAGGGCAGCGCCGGCCCCAGCACCAGCGCCGCGCCGGCCAACGCCAGCAGGCTCTTCCACAGCCAGCCCAAATCCATCGGCGGCCCGCCGGCATCGTCGATGTCCAGCGCATCCGGCGGCGGGGTCTCCATCGGCGGCATCGTCTGCGTACCCTGCGGCCGCGATGTGTCGGGCGTAGGCGTATCGGCCAACCCCTGGCTGGGTGTGGCGTCCATCGGCACCCAGCCGATACCGGTAAAGTACAGTTCGGCCCAGGCGTGGGCCTGTTCGCCGGAAATAAGGCAGGGCGCGCTGTCGCTGTGGTTGGGCACCAAAAAACCCTCTACGTATCGCGACGGAATGCCGGCGCAGCGGGCCATCACTGCCATGGCCGACGCAAAGTAGGTACAGTACCCTTCGCCTGTCTGCAAAAAGTAGGCGACAAAGTCCTCGTCATCGGGCACTTGTGCCGGCGTCAGCGTGTACTGCAGGGCCTGCAGATAGTCGCGTATGGCCGCCGCTTTGGCGTAGGGGCTGGCGGCGCCGGCGGTCACTTCCTGCGTTTTTTGCACCACCCACTGGGGCAGCGAATCGGGCAGGGCCAGGTAATAAGCGTCCATCTCGGCCTGGGTGGCGCTGTCCGGCACGCCGTTTTGGGCAGTCAGCCGGTGCATCAGCGTGTCAAACGTCGCATCGTTGCACAGGATAAGCTGCGTATCCACATCGTAGGCATAATTTTTACTGACGTAGTAGCGCGAAAACATTTCGCCGTTCTTATCAAAATACGGCAGCAGCCCGTCGCCCACCCGGGAGGTCACGTTGCGGACACGACCGGCGCCAAACAGCGTGGACGTATTGGTGCGCAGGTGCTGTATGGTCAGCTGCGCGTCCTGGGCCAGCAGGCGGCGGGCCTCCAGCGTCAGGTCGTCCCAGCCGGCAATATTCCAGTTAAAAACGTCCTGCTGGCGGCTGTTCCACAGCAGGCTGCCAAAGCGGTGCTGCCCCCAGCCGATGCTGTTATACCAGCGGTTGCCGGTGTATGCATTCTGGATGCTGCCCCGCAGCAGCAGGCCCGATGGCGCCGTCACGCGCAAATAGTGGTCCTTATCCAGCGTCACCGGGCCGCCCAGCCTGCCGTCGGCGCCGGCAAAGCCGGCTTCGTTGATGGTGAACAGATCCCGCGGGTATAGGTCGGTCCAGCCGGTGTAGTTGGCCAGCACGTCGTTGATATCGCCCACCTGCAGGCGCAGCCATTTCCATTGGCTCAGCTGCGTATCGCCGGGCACCAGCGTAAAGCTCAGCAGCACCGCCAGCAGCGCCACGGCGCCGGCCGACAGCGCCGTCGACGCCAGCAATGTGTTATCCCGCCGCGGCGCGTAGCGGCTGACGCCCAGCAACATCAGCACGCCGCACAGCGCCATGCCGGCGTAGGGCAGCACCTGGTGCCAGTCCATCACCCAGCCCAAGCCAAACAGCGCCGCGCACAGCAGCGCCGCCGGCCAGAACTGCCGCCACCGGCACACCAGCGCGTAGCAGACCAGCGACACTACGCCGGCAATGGGCGCCACCAGCGGCAGCGTCAGCGCCGCCTCGTCGCCGGCGCCGTACAGGATATTGCCGGCGGCGAACCACGCCTGCAGCAAGCCGTCCCAGATGCCGGACAGCCACGGGCGGCTCCAGCGCAACGACACCAGCGCTGCCGCCGTGACCACCGCCAGCAGCGCCGGCAGAATCCACCACCTTTTACAGCCCAGCTGCCAAAGCAGGTAGCCCGCCGCCAGCAGCAGCACCGTGTAGACGCCGGATAGCGGCGTGCCCAGCACGGCAAACGCCGCCTGGCAGATGCCGCCGGCTATCAGCAGATACATGACCAGCTGCGCGGCGTGGAAAAAGATGCGCTGCAGCAGCGCCGGCTTATGGGCGCTCCACCATGTGCTCATAGGTCGCTCACCGCCTTTATCACGTCGCCGCCGGCCGGCAGAATGCCGGCGCGTATGCCGCGGTTACGCAGCTCGGCCACAGCCTTTTTTAGCCGCACGTCTTCGGCAAGCAGCGCCACGCACAGCACCATCACTTGGGTCCCCTTCATCTTCTGCGTGACCAAATGATCAAACAGTGCCGGCGGAATATCGTGCACGATGACCAGCAAGCCCAGCGCGTGGTCGTAAGGCTCGATGCGCAGAATGTCCTGCAGCGCGTAGCCGCCGTCGAAGGTCAGCCGCGCAATGCTCTCGTGAAACGCCGCCACGTGCACGGCGCTGTCGCCCTGCAGCCGCACCGGCTGCTGTGGATAAGCCACCATGCGCAGCGGCAGGCCATGGCTCAGCGTGTAATTGGCCACCGTGGCGGCGCTCTCGACGATGCTGTCCTCGACGCGGATGGCGTCCAGGCCGCGTAAAGGATGGCTGCGGCAGTCTACGGCCATCAGCAGCCTGGGCTGTGACGAGTC
>JAQVWW010000310.1 GCA_028709505.1 Eubacteriales bacterium | reverse complement strand
TTGCTGCCAAAAGTTGTGCCGGCACGCATGGCGGCGGCGCCGTCTGTCTCGCAAAAGAAGTTTGGCGTATGCACACTTTGGGCATAGGCGGTGGCACGCAACAGCCGTGCTATAAGGGAGCCGCTTTATCGATCACATCGTCCCGGCACAAGTAGCACCTGTGCGCTCTATCCCTGCCGCCGCAAGCCATCGGAATCAAGCCCAAGGCTACCGCGCTTCTTACTGCCCTCCCCTCCCGCCCGTCCGGTGTCCGGTCCATCCGCGTAAAAAAGGCCCTGCTTTGGGCAGAGCCTTCGCTTTGGGTGCGGTTGCGGGGAATGTGCCGCGCACGCCGCCGATTTAAAAACACACGGTCACAGTGGGGAAAATACAATTTTCGGATTGTCTTGACGGTCTCACAGACCACGCTTTCGCAGCGCCTGTCTATTTCCCGGGTTTAAAAATCCGCCTTCCACAGGCCGTGCAGGTTGCAGTACTCGTAAACAGTGCCGCTGTCCACGTCTGCAAACTCGGCCACCGGCTGCTGGCCGGGCTTTAAGAACCGGAACGTCACGTCGTCGCCGGCCACCAGCGCCACCCACTCGATATAATGCTCGGGCAGCATGGGGTGCAGCGTAGTGCCCACGGCCACCTTAATTTTGCCGTCTTCCTTGGTGATCGCCGGCACGTGCTTTTCCTGGGCAGCGTCGGTGGTGTTGGCGGTAAGCTTGGTCATCTGCTGGCCGCAGCAGCTTAGCGGGCCGCCCCCATTACGCAGCAGAGCCACGATGTTGCCACACAGTTCACAGCGGTAGAATTCGATGTTTGCCATTTTTGATTACCTCTCTCCCTTTTTTAGTTTTTTATTGGACCTACGCCGGCAAGCGGCGCGTTGTGCAAAGGTAGCGGCGCGCGGGCTGTTTGACCCTATAGCGTGCCGATATAGGCCAGGATATCGGCGGCGTTGGTATCCGGGCTGGCCTTTTCGTAGACCTTCTCGATGACGCCGCCTTCGTCTATCACATACGTGGCGCGCGCCACGCCAAAGGCCGGCTTGCCATACATCTTCTTTTCCTGCCACACGTCGTAGGCCTTGATGGCGTCCAGCTGCGGATCGGACAGCAGCAGGAACGGCAGTTCATATTTCTCTATAAACTTCTTGTGCGATGCCTGACTATCCCTGCTTATGCCGATGACGGCTATGTCCTTAGCCCTGAAATCGTTGTACGCGCTTTTAAAGGCGCAGGCCTGCCGCGTACAGCCGGGGGTATTGTCCCGCGGGTAAAAGTACAGCACCACTTTCTTACCGCGAAACTGCGCCAGCGTATGCGGGTTCCCTTCGTAATCGGGCAGCGAAAAGTCCGGCGCCGGTTGTCCTGTTTGAAGCATGCTATCCCCTCCTTCGCGCGGGTCGCGGCGCTAGCCGATGTTGTAAAAGGCTTCCCGACCCGGGTATACGGCCTCGCCGCCCAGCTCGCGTTCGATGGCCAGCAGCCGGTTGTATTTGGCGACGCGCTCGCTGCGCGAAGGCGCGCCGGTCTTAATCTGCCCGGCGTTGACGGCTACCGCCAAATCGGCGATGGTCGTATCTTCGGTCTCGCCCGAGCGGTGCGAGATGACGGTGGTATATCCGGCGCGTTGGGCGGTGCGGATGGCGTCCAGCGTCTCGCTCAGCGTGCCGATCTGGTTCAGCTTGATGAGGATGGAGTTGCCTACGCCCAGAGAAATGCCCTTGCGCAGCCGCTGCGTGTTGGTGACGAACAGGTCGTCGCCCACCAGCTGCACTTTGTCGCCCAGTCGCTGCGTCAGCTGCCGCCAGCCCTGCCAGTCCTCCTCGGCCAGCCCGTCTTCCAGCGAGATGACCGGGTATTTTTCGGCAATTTCCTGCCAAAAGTCGATAAGCTGGGCGGCGGTCATCCGCTTTTGCTGTTTGGGCAGCAGATAGTCGCCGTCGGCCTGATACCATTCGGTGCAGGCCGGGTCCATGGCGATGCGGAACTGCTCGGGCTGATAGCCCGCCTTCTCGATCGCCTCCAGGATAACGCGTAGCGCCTCCTCGTCGTCCTGCAGGTTGGGGGCAAAGCCGCCCTCGTCGCCGACGGCGGTGGATAGACCCCGAGCGTGCAGCACCTGCTTGAGGCTTTGGAACACCTCGGCGCACCAGCGCAGCCCCTGGGCAAACGAAGCCGCGCCTACCGGCATAATCATGAATTCCTGAATGTCTACGTTGTTGGACGCGTGGGCGCCGCCGTTTAAAATGTTCATCATAGGCACCGGCAGCGTGCGCGCCTCGCATCCGCCGATATAGCGGTACAGCGGCATGTGCAGCGCTTCGGCTGCCGCCTTGGCCGCGGCCAGCGAGACCGACAAAATAGCGTTGGCGCCCAGGCGGGATTTATCCGGCGTGCCGTCCAGATCAAGCATGGCCCGGTCAAGCTCGCTTTGCCGGCGGACGTCACGGCCCTTTAGATGGTCAAAAATAAGCGTGTTTACGTTGTCCACGGCCTTTTGCACGCCTTTGCCAAAGTAACGCGTCGCATCGCCGTCGCGCAGCTCCAACGCCTCAAAAGCGCCGGTGGACGCGCCCGAAGGCACCGCCGCTGCGCCCCTTACGCCGTTTTTCAGCGTAATTTCGGTATGAACGGTGGGCATGCCGCGGGAATCCAGAATCTCCATGGCCTGTATGGTTTCAATCGCATATTGGTTGTGCATCGCAAATCCTCCTTTGTGTCGGCGCCGGCTCACATCGGCGCACGTCTTAGGCAAAGCGGCGGGAAAGACCGCCGCAATCACATCG
>JAQVWW010000309.1 GCA_028709505.1 Eubacteriales bacterium | reverse complement strand
TGCAAAGCTATTTTTTAATCTGCCCGTCGTTATAATAGGGGTCTTTCTCGCCGGGGACATCGTCGTGCGTGCCAAAGGAAAGCATGTCGATCATCGGGCGCGGCCCCAGGTACGAGTCGCCGTCGTTGATGGTTTGGTTGCACATGTTGCCCATAAAGGTCAGCGCCGCCGACGCGCCGCCGTCCAGGTTGTAGGCCAGCACGCAGTTGTTTTCAACGAACAGCTGGGCGAAATCTTCACAGGACATGCCCTTGCTGCGGGGCAGACGGCCTTCTACAACGATGCAGATGTAATGCCCCGCCTCTACCATGCCGATGCCGCTGCGGGGGTTCAGGCCCTTATTGATGCCGCGGGGGTTGCGCATGTCGGCGTTTACCTGGCTGTCAACAACCAGCGTGGGGCCGAAGGCCAGCGTGTTTTGCACGCCCATATCCAGCAGTTCCTGGGCGGTGACGGCGCCGGGCGCGTAGATTTCCAACGTTCCGTCGGGCAAAAAGGCCAGAATATCGTCGGCCTTGCTGCCGGTGGAGCCCTCCCAATAGCATACGCCGTTGCGGATGATGGGGCCTTTCATTTCCTTTTCGTTAAAGGTCATAAAGTCGCCATTTTGCGCGAATATGACGCCCTCGCGACGCGAAAGACGGGCGGGTTTGGTAAATTTATCCCTGCTGTCCCGGGTGCCGGGGGCGGCGGGGTTGTTAAAAATAGACACCATGCCCTGATCGCCGCGCACGCGGATATCGGCCACGTAGTACTGTATCCGGCGTTCACTGTCGGCATGGGTCGTAATTTCGACGCGCAGATCGTGCGAATTGTACAGCCAGTAATCGGGCATCGCCGCGCCTTTGGCGTAGGGGTCAATTTCGGCGCCGCCGGCCTGATACAGGATGATCTCTTCGCCTTGGGCGGCAAAGATGGCGTCCAGCGGGTCAGGCGTGGGCGTGGGTTCGGGCGTAGGCTCGGGCGTGGGCGTAGGCGTGGGGGACGGCGTAGGCGAAGGGGAAGCGGTCTCTTGCGCAGTGGGCGCCGGCGTAGCGGCAGTGGGTGCACAACCCGCCAGCACTCCCGCCAGCATCAGCAGCGAAAGGGCCACACAGATCCGTTTCATCGTATATTCTCCTTTGGTAGCGGAATGGCGCCGATAGGAAGCAGCCGCCCTGGTTTTGACCAAGGCGGCTGATACGTCCATCAGCTATTCGATTATAGCAGATAAATTCCTGTTAGGAAACGAGCTCTTTCGCCACGTCGACGGCCGAAGCGGCGTCGCTGCTGTAAGCGGTGGCGCCAATCTCGTCGGCATAGGCCTGGGTTACCGGCGCGCCGCCCACCATTACCTTGGTCGGCAGGCCCTTGCTCTTGAGCAAATCGATGGTGGTCTTCATGGCGGGCATCGTCGTCGTCAGCAGTGCCGACATGGCGATGATTTGCGCGCCGTTTTCGGCGGCTTCCACGAATTTTTCCGGCGGAACGTCGGTGCCTAGATCGACGATTTCAAAGCCGGCGCCTTCCAGCATCATGGCCACCAGGTTCTTGCCGATGTCGTGCAGGTCACCCTGCACGGTGCCGATGGCGATAACACCGGCGGGCTTGGCGCCCGACGCCGCCAGTACGGGCTTGAGCAGGTCCAGGCCGGCATACATAGCACGGGCGGCGATAAGTACCTCGGGTACGTATACTTCATTGTTCTTAAACAGTACGCCTATCTCACCCATGCCCAAGATTAAACCTTCGTTTAGAATCTGGTGGGCGGGTACACCCTCGTCCAGCGCTTCCTGCACCATTGCTTTGACTTTGGGCGCGCGGCCGGTTTTGAGTGCATCAGCGATTGCGCGTAAATCTGCCATAGGTATTCCTCCTTGTATGCATTATGGGCTAATTCACATTATAACAGTTTCAGTTTGGCTTTCCTACCAACATTTATGCAACAAATGGCACTTTTTTGTTTTGGTCAGCTCAGGTTCTTGCGATAGGAGTTGGGAGTTAAGCCGGTGTTCTTCTTGAACACCTTGCTAAAATAGCTGGCGTCGTCGTAGCCCACCTTGTTGGCCACCGACTGTACCGACAGCGCCTTGTCGCCCAGCAGGCTTTTGGCCTGCTCAATGCGGATACGCGTCAGATATTCGATAAAGGTGATGCCCAGCTCGTCGCTGAAGAGATGGCTCAGGTAAAAGGGGCTTAAAAACACCTGCTTGGCGACGTCTTCCAGCGTCAGCGGCTGCGAGAAATTGTCGCGCATATAGTTCATCACCTGGCGCATCGTCTCGGCGTTTTTGACGTTGCGGGTCTCGTAGACCTTATCCATCATGTGATCCAGCGTGCGCGTAATCCAGATACAGACGTCCTCAAAGTTCTGTATCGCGTACAGCTCGGCGGTTAGTTCGTAATTTAGGCCCAGCATACTCTCCAGCCGGCCGCCGCCTTCCACCGCCGCACGGGAAAGAACCACCACCAGCTCCAGCACGCAGGCCTTGATAACGTCAAGATTTCCGGCGTTATACAGAAAAATTTCACCCAGCATATCGTTTAGTATTTCCCGCGCCTTGGCTCTGTCGCCCAAGCGGACAGAACCCAGCAGCTCCTTTTCTTTTTGCAGCGGGTATTTGCCGTTGGCTTGTTCCAGCGCCGAGATGGTTTCGTAGGCCTTTTTTTTATCGAACACCAGCTCGGCGATGCGGGCCTGCTGCTCGTTCATCTCCTTGCGGTGCTCCAGCGTTGTCATGCCCATGGTGGCCAGGTGGCTGACCGCCATAAAGAGCAGATCCGCCGCGGCCTGCACACTCTTG
>JAQVWW010000308.1 GCA_028709505.1 Eubacteriales bacterium | reverse complement strand
ATTATTATCAGCCCGGCGCCGGACCTATGATGGATATGGGCCCTTATTATTTGACGGCGCTCTTGCATCTGATGGGGCCGATAGAGTCCATTGCCGGCGCTACGTCCCGGGGCTTTACCCAGCGCAGCGTGCAGCGGCCGGGCCAGCAGGAGCGTACCATCGACGTGGACGTATCCACGCATGTCGCCGGCGTCGTTAACTTCCATTCGGGCGCGGTGGCGTCCATCATGATGTCCTTTGACGTGTGGCGGGCGCAGCTGCCACATATTGAAATTTACGGCACCCAAGGGACGCTGTCGGTGCCCGATCCCGACCGCTCGGCCGGGCCGGTTAAAATCTTTACGCCGGGCGACGCCGCGTTTGTCGATATACCGGTGGACGGATTTGCCCAGGACAGCCGCGGTATCGGCGTGGCCGACCTGGCCTACGCCATCCTGAACGGGCGTCAGCCCCGGGCGGGTATCGATCAGATGTACCACGTGCTGGACGCCATGAACGCCTTTGAGGATTCCTGCCGTGAAGGGCTGGTATACCGGCTGCGCAGCACCGCGCAGGTGCCGCCGCTGTTGCCGCAGAACGCGCACGAATGGGCGCAAAACGGAGATTAACCGGCTGAGCGGGCCGTGTAACGCAAAGGGCGGCGCAGCGCGCGGGGTGAATACGCTACACGCGGGCGCTGCCGGCGGTTATGCAGCCAAAGGGTATGGCGTATTTAAGAAAGATCGGAAAGGGCAGGCCGACGGCCCGCCCTTTCAGCTTGCCAAAAAAGTCCTGCGGCCTTTTTGCAACAAGCTGTTCGCTTCCACGACGCGTTATAGAAGCGAAGGATTATCGAGTGGAAACAACAGCAAACCGTTGTTTCCAGCGCCCCGCGCGCATGCACTCGGCCAGGAGAAGTGCTTTTATAACATCAAAGCCAGGCCATAAAGGGTTTTTCGACAGTCCCAAAGGACAGGCTGACGGCCTGTCCTTTGTAATTAAAAAATCTTTTGGCTTACACCCGCTTACGCACCATGGCAACGAAGAAGCATCGGGTTGCGGACAACGATTCCCCTTTATGTCTAAACAAGTTACGCTGCTATTGCCGGGCGCAGGAATACTGATCTATGGTATAAAATTCAGTACGCAAAAGAGCTGTTAGAGCGTAGAAGGACAGGCCGGTCGCCTGTTTTTTATCGTCAATCCGCGCAACGGTAAGCGCCTTTGGGCAGCGGGTCACAAATGGCCGCCGCAGCGCACACCGGATACGTCACAACGCCTCCGGGTACCTGCAAAAGAGCATAATAAAACAGCGCGCCAAAAAACTTGACACGCTGATGTGCTGCGCGAAACCGTCTAGCGTTTATCGCCCAAAAAACAGATACCCAGCGTGCCCGGGCCGCAATGGCTACCGATAACCGGCCCGACATACTGGAAGAACACCTCGGCGAACTGCACCTTATCGTTTACCAGCCAGAGCAGCTTGCGCGCGTCGTCCTCACAGTCGGCATGCAGCACGACAAGGGCATTGTGCGCCGGGTCAACGGCGCGGGTAATGGCGGCGTTGGCCAAATAATGGATGGCCTTTTGCCGGCCCATCACCTTGTCGGCGGCCTTAATGGCGCCTTCGTCATCCACCACCAGGATGGGCTTGAGCTTAAGCATCGAGCCTACCATCGCCGAACTGGCGCTTAAGCGTCCACCGCGATACAGGTGGTTTAAGTCGTCCACGGTAAACACGTGCGTGGCGTGGGGCGTGTTCTCTTGCAGCCACTGTACCGTCTGCTGCAGCGTGGCGCCGGCATCCCACAGCTTCAGCGCCCCGTAGAGCAGCACGGCCATGCCGCCGGAAATGGATTTGGTGTCGAAGGTGATCAGCTGGCGCTCGGGGAACTCCTCGCGCAACTCCTGGGCGGCGGTGCACAAAAAGGAGTAGGCCGACGACAGCTGCGACGAGAACGATACGTGCAGAATGTCCTGCCCCTGTTCCAGATAGGGACGCCATAAGTCCACATAATACTGCGGTGGAAACGTAGACGTGGTAGGCATCTCGCCGGCGCGCACCTGGGCGTAAAAATCGGTGAAATCAGTCGTCTCGCCAAAGTCGTAAAAGTATTCCTGCCCTTTGAGCGTATAGGGCATGGGCACGTAGGGCATCCGGTACTTTTGGACCAGCGAAAGGGGCAGTTCACTGTCAGAATCGGTTACAAGAACATACTTGCGATCAGCCATGTGTTACCTCCATCAAAAAAATTAATAAATGAAATAATGCCATATTGTCTATATTATATGAATTTCACCCATACAGCAACTACAATACGCCGGTAAAATTATATTTTATTTTACAAAAAAATAGAAGACATGGCGGCAATTGGAAAGGACAGACGCAAACAGCCCACGCCGTAATGATTGACAGAAGGCTTCCAGATGATTACAATTACTCCATATAGCATAGAGGATATGCGCTGGATCACAAGCAGGCCGCTTGTGGCAAGCAAGGTACTGGAGCAAGGCCGGGAGGACAGGCATGAAAAAATTGCGATGGATAAGCGCAGTGCTGGGCACACTGCTTTGTTTATGGATAGGGGTCGCGCCGGCGTTGGCCGACGATGCGACGATAGCGTACGAAATGTCGCCCAAGCAGCTTTCGGGCGCCGGCACAGTGACGCTGACGGTACGGGTGAGCTGCGCCATCAACGCAGCCGATTTGATGGAGAACGTGACGGTCAGCCGCAGCGGCGGTGGGCAGATTATGTCACTGGGTAACATTCAGCCCGGCAATACGGTGGCGCGCAGCGCCACGCTGTCATT
>JAQVWW010000307.1 GCA_028709505.1 Eubacteriales bacterium | reverse complement strand
GCTGCTGGGCAGCGCGGCGAAGGCATTGTTGCGAAGGTTGTCGGCGTTGACCGATGTTGTCGCGCGGCGTGGGAAGGCAATTTTGTAACGATTTACCCGCGCTAGAAAAACGGTGTAGCGGACGCACAAAAGTCATATCTGGCAGACGCTGCTGAGCAGCGCGGGAAGAATTTTTTTGCGGCAACTTGCTTACCGGGCCGACGCTGCTGAGCAGCGCGGGAAGGCTTCTTTTGCGGCACTTGCTTACTTGGCCAACGCTACTTAGTAGCGCGGGAAGCCATTGTTGCGAAGGTTGTCGGCGTTGACCGATGTTGTCGAGCGGCGTGGGAAGGCAATTTTGTAACGATTTACCCGCGCTAGAAAAACGGTGTAGCGGACGCACAAAAGTCATATCTGACCGACGCTGCTTAGCAGCGCGGGAAGAACTTTTTTGCAGCAACTTGCTTACTTGGCCGACGCTGCTGGGCAGCGCGAGGAAATTTTTTTGCGGAGATCTGTCGAAGCCGAACGAACAATGCGACAGGCACGCAAAAAAACGGGCTATTTAGCGCAAAAGTGTGCCGTAGACAGGCAGACCGTTTGCAAATGCACTGCATTTATGCTAAAATAACGGCAGTTTATTGGGAACGGAGGACTTCTCGTGGAGAGAATGTTCGGTACAGACGGCGTCCGCGGCGTGGCCGGGGCGCAATTGGATGCGCTGCTGGCTTATGAATTGGGCCGTGCCGGCGCATATATTTTAAGCAAAAATGCCCGCCGTCCGCGGATACTGGTGGGCAGAGACCCGCGTATCTCGGGCCAGATGCTGGAGGCTGCGCTGACAGCCGGCATTTGCGCCGTGGGCGGCGATGTGCTGCTGGTGGACGTGTTGCCCACGCCGGCGGTGGCCTGGCTGACGCGGCACTACGGCGCCGATGCCGGCGTCGTCATATCGGCGTCGCACAACCCGATGCAGGACAACGGCATCAAGTTTTTTGACGAGCGCGGCTTTAAACTGCCCGACGCCGTGGAGGACGAGATTGAAGCCGTCATCCGCGCCGGCGGCGCCGGCCTGCCGCAGCCCACCGGCGCCGGCATCGGCAGCGTGCAGCACATGCAGGACGCCGCGCAGGCCTATGTGGCGCACCTGGCCGGCCTGTGCCAGGTGGACATCTCCGGCGTAAAAATTGTGCTGGACTGTGCCAACGGCGCCGCCAGCCGCGTAGCGCCGGCGCTGTTTGAAGCGCTGGGCGCCCACGTGGTACCCATCAACCACCAGCCCGACGGCGTCAATATCAACGACCACTGCGGCTCCACGCATCTGGAGGCGCTCAAACAGGCGGTGCTGGAGCATCACGCCCATATAGGCTTCGCCTTTGACGGCGACGCCGACCGTATGCTGGCCGTGGACGAGCACGGCAATGAAGTGGACGGCGACTGCATCATGGCCATCTGCGCCGTGGACATGAAGGCGCGCGGCGTGCTCAGCAAGAATACGCTGGTGGTGACGGTAATGAGCAATCTGGGGCTGAAAATAGCCATGGAGCGCGAAGGCATTCAGCTGGTGCAGACGAAGGTGGGCGACCGCTACGTGCTGGAATGTATGCTGGAAAACGGCTACGCCATCGGCGGAGAGCAGTCGGGTCACGTCATCCTGCTGGAATCCAATACCACCGGCGACGGGCTGTCGTCGGCGCTGGCGCTGCTGTGCGCCATCCAGCGCAGTGGCAAGACGCTATCCCAGGCCGCCGGCGTGATGCGCCGCCTGCCCCAGGTGCTGGTCAACCTGCGGCTGGACAGCAACGATAAAAAACAGCTTTGGCAGCAGGATACCGCCATCACCGCCGCCATCGCGGCGCTGGAAGAGGGCTATGCCGGGCGGGGGCGCATCCTCGTGCGCGCGTCGGGTACCGAGCCGCTTATCCGCGTGATGATAGAGGGCGAGGATCAGGAGAAAATCCACGCCGATGCCCGGCAGCTGACCGACCTTATCAGCCAAAGGCTGCGATAGTGTAAGGCCGGCCCCGGCGCGCGTCGGGGCCGATTTATCCAGGCAAGCAAAGGAGGTGGGGCCGCCCAAGCACGCGCACAACTGCATATAGCGCCAGAACTTAGCATGCTAAGTTGACGAGGGCGGAGTTTATCGAAGACTTCGGCGGATACTCCGCGGGGAAGCTGCACCCCGACAACCATCCGGCAAATACGGGCGGCGACGCCCGGGACAACACGGACTATGCGGCGAGAACGGCAACACAGGGGGTACTCTGCCCATTTGGCAGAGGGCGGGGGCGTCTGCGCGACGTCCTTTTTTGTTACCCCAATTGCGGCGCGTGCGCCGCCGACCCGGGCGAAAAAGATTATAAACAGGCCCGGATGAAACGGTTTTTGGAGGATTTACCATGTGTGGAATTGTTGGATATATCGGAGAAAAGGACGCCACAACCATCTTGCTGGACGGGCTGGCCATGCTGGAATACCGCGGCTATGACAGCGCCGGCGTGGCCGTACACCGCGACGGAAAGCTGACCGTGCGCAAGAAAAAAGGCCGGCTTAACATGCTGCGGGCGGCCATCGATAAAAGTCCCATTGCCGGCAGCCTGGGCATCGGGCACACGCGCTGGGCCACCCACGGTGCGCCGTCGGATCAGAACTCGCACCCGCATGTCAACCCGAAGGGCACCATCGCCGTCGTACACAACGGCATCATCGAAAATTACGCCAAGCTCAAAGAATATCTGGGCACCAAGGGCTATTCGTTCCGGTCGCAGACCGATACCGAAGTGCTCGCCCATCTGATTGACCGCTACTACTGCGGC